>DPWD01000226.1:0-2706 GCA_003526465.1 Hyphomonadaceae bacterium | reverse complement strand
GCCATGGATGGCCTCGGCTTCGAAGCCGGCGCTTTCGAGTTTCTTCACCACGCGGTCGGCGCCGTGCTTGGTGCGCGTGAACACGAGCGCGCGCTTGACCGATTTGTCCCCCAGCAAAGCATGCAGCAGATCCTGCTTCTTGGCCTGATCGACATGGATCACCGCCTGCTCGACGCGCTCGGCGGTGGTCGATTGCGGGGCGACCGCCACGCGCTCGGGATTGTCGAGGAATTGCGCGGCAAGCTCGGCGATCGGTGCGGGCATGGTGGCCGAGAAGAATAGCGACTGGCGGTGCCGCGGCAGCAGCGTCGCGATTTTCCGCAGATCGTGGATGAAGCCCATGTCGAGCATGTGGTCGGCTTCGTCGAGCACCAGGATTTCCACCGCGTCGAGCCGCAGGGTGCGCTGGCTGATATGGTCGAGCAGGCGTCCCGGTGTGGCGACCAGGATGTCGACGCCGCGATAGAGCGCCTGCTTCTGCTTGTGCATCGAGGCGCCGCCGAACACGACCGTGGTCGAGAGCCCCAGAAAGCGGCCGTAGGTGCGGAAGCTGTCGGCGATCTGGCTTGCCAGTTCGCGCGTTGGCGCGAGCACCAAAGTGCGGCACGATTTCTCGCCCGCGTGCTTGCGGCTGGCATTGAGCCGGTCGAGGATCGGCAGCGCGAACGCTGCGGTCTTGCCGGTGCCGGTTTGCGCCAGCCCGATGAGATCGCGGCCCTTGAGCACGATGGGGATGGCTTGGGTTTGGATGGGCGTCGGCGCCGTGTAGCCCTCGGCGGCCAGAGCCTTGAGGATCGGCGCGGACACGCCAAGGGATGCAAACGCCGAGATCGGCGCTTCATTGGTAATTTGAGTCACAGAGGTACTTTCTCGCCCCACGCGATTGCGCGTGGGCGCGGGTTTATGGAACGAAGCGACGGCGAAGAAGGGCGGCGAGCTTGCTTAACAAAGCGCTCAAAGCCGAACGTCGATGGTGGCGTTCCGGAGTGACCGCGTTCGGCGCTTGTGAGCGCGAACGGTCGCTGAGGCGGGATATGGGCGGAAAGTGTTGAGAAGTCAATAACCCAACCGAGATTGGCGATCGCCGGTCGATGCGCGACCCTCTATTGCGAGCCGGTTTCCTGGCGCAATAGCCCAACACGAGCGTAGCGTCACGGCTTCTTGCGCTGCAGCCCCGAGCGCTTGCACGAAGCCACCAATTCGCCGTGCTGGTTGTAAGCCTTATGCAGGTAGGTGACGACGCCAGCATCGGGGCGCGACTTGGAATCGCGCAACTCGATCACTTCGGTTTCGACATGGACTGTGTCGCCATGAAACAGCGGTTTCGGAAAGCGCACCTCGTCCCAACCGAGATTGGCGATCGCGGTGCCGAGCGTGGTGTCGCCGACCGAGATGCCGACCATGAGGCCGAGCGTGAAGGCGCTGTTGACAATGCGTCGCCCAAATTCGGTGCCCTTCATGTATTCTTCGTCGAGGTGCAGCAGCGCCGGGTTGTGCGTCATCGCGGTGAACAGCACGTTGTCGGTCTCGGTCACGGTGCGGCGAATCGGGTGCTCGAATTTTTGCCCCACCGACAGCTCATCGAACCACAATCCCGGCATTTGGCCCTCTTTGTTTGTTTCGCGGCGCGGCGGCGCACAGTAGAGCGAAGTTAAGCGCCCGTGCTCCCCCGATAGGGGGAGCTGTCAGCGAAGCTGACTGAGGGGGCAGCGCCGCTGCCTGTGAGTTCAGCGCCCACCCCTCCGTCACGCGCTTCGCGCGCGACACCTCCCCCAAGCGGGGGAGGACGTGCCGTGCACGGTCCGGCCAATCTCTCCAATCGTTTCGCTTACGGAGCGTTGTAGCGGCGCGCTTGGCGAATGTCGCGAACACATGTACCCGAATCGTTGGTTTTATCTTCATGGCGGGGGCGTCATGGCGCGGTCACGTATTGTTCGTCGCAGCGATTGGCGCGATGAGCCGCCCGATAATCTCTACTTCTTCGAGCCGGCGCTGGCGCGGCGGCGGCGTTTGGCGCGCGAGGCCAAGGACGGCAAGAAGGCTGAGGTGGTGGACCGCACCGGCTCGGTCAAGCACCTGGAGCGCGCCGCCAAAAGCCTGCGCCACGTCAAAGCGGAAGATCGCATTCTCTACGTCCCCTATTGGGACATGGCGAAGGCCGAGGAAGCGATGCGTAAGGCCGGCGTGCGCGGGGCGGTCAGCAATCTGTGCGGCACGCAGCGCAAGCGGGTGAACGCGCGCGAACCGTGAGCTGAAAAAAAGCGCCTGGACTTTAGCCGCAACCCGCACTCGAATGCGGCGAACGGAGTTCGCCATGCGCGCCAGGGATTGCAAAATTGTCGCCACCATGGGGCCGGCGAGCGATCCCCCCGAGCGGCTCGCCATGCTGGTGGAAGCCGGCGTCAATTGCTTCCGCCTGAATTTCAGCCATGGCGCGCGCGAGGATCATGCGCGCCGCCTTGCCGCCATCCGCGAAGTGGAGGGCCGGCTCGGCAAGCCAATCGGCGTGTTCGCCGATTTGCAGGGCCCCAAGATCCGCGTCGGCATGATCGCTGGCGGCGAGATCAAGCTCAGATACGGGCACGTGGTCACGCTCGAAGCCTCGTCGGGCGAGGGCTATGGGGACGTGCTGCGGCTGCCGCACCCGGAATTGGTGGCCGCGCTCGAGGTCGGCGACATTTTAAAGCTCGACGACGGCAAGCTGCA
>DPWD01000208.1 GCA_003526465.1 Hyphomonadaceae bacterium | reverse complement strand
CTCCAATCCGCGCCAGGCGCTGGCCGCGCCCGAAATCGCGGTGCTGGAACAGGCCGATGGCGCTTACGTGTTTCGCGTCAGCAGCGGCGCCGCCGAGCAGGTGCGGGTGGAAACCGGACAACGCAGCGGCGGCATGGCCGAGGTGCTCTCCGGTCTGAGCGAGGGCGACCTCGTCATCACCGAAGGCGTGCAAAGCGTGCGCCCTGGCCAAGAGGTGCGCGCGCAGGAAGGCCCCGCCTCTGTTGCCCGCGGCGCACGGCGCGCCGGGCGATGATGCTCTCCGATTTGTCGGTGCGCCGGCCGGTGCTGGCGATGGTGTTCTCCATATTGATCATGGTTTTCGGCGCGGTCGCCCTGGTCAGTTTGCCCTTGCGGGAATTGCCGGATGTGGACCGGCCGATCGTGTCGGTGGCCACCAGTTACGCCGGGGCTTCTGCGCCCGTGGTGGAAAGCCAAATCACGCGGGTGATCGAAGATCAATTGTCGGGGATTGACGGCGTCGATTCTATCTCCGCGACGAGCCGCGATGGGCGCTCCTCGGTCAATGTCGAGTTCCAGCTGAGCCGCGACATCGAGGACGCGGCCAACGATGTGCGCAACGCGGTCGACCGCGCGCGCGGCCAATTGCCCGCGGATATCGACGATCCCGTCATCCGCAAGACCGACGCCGACGCTGACCCGATCATCTGGTTCAATTTGGAATCGACCACGCTCGACCGCACCGCGCTCACAGACTACGCCGAACGCTACATCGTTGATCGTCTGGCCATCCTGGACGGCGTCGCCAATGTAATTGTCGGCGGGGGGTTCCGCAGGGCGTTGCGGATTTGGCTCAACACCGATGCGCTCGCCGCGCGCGGGCTTACCGTGCAGGACGTGGAAACGGCGCTGCGGGCGCAAAATCTGGAGCTCCCCGCCGGCTACGTGCAGAGCCAGGAACGAGATTATCAATTGCGCGTGGCGCGCGCGTTCGAAACACCCGAGCAATTCGCGCGCCTGCCCTTGCGCGGCGCGCCGGACGATGCGGCCGTGGTCCGGTTGGGGGATGTGGCGCGGATCGAGATTGCGCCGGAAGAGACCCGCCGGCTGTTTCGCGGCAACCGGCGCGACCAGGTCGGGCTTGGCGTGGTGCGCCAATCGCGCTCCAACGCGCTCGATGTCGGCCGGCGCGTGAAAGCTGAAGTGGAGCGCGTTCGCGAGGGACTGCCCGAAGGCGCGGACATCGTGCTCTCCTACGATTCCACGTTGTTTATCGAGCGCGCCATCGCCCAGGTTGCGCGCACGCTGCTGGAATCGACCACTTTGGTGGTGCTGGTCATTTTCCTGTTCCTGGGCTCGTGGCGGGCGGCGCTGGTGCCTGCCGCGGTTATCCCAGTGTGCCTGCTCGGGGCGTTCGCAATCATTGCCGCGTTCGGGTTCTCGGTGAACCTGCTGACTTTGATGGCGCTGGTGCTGGCCATTGGGCTGGTGGTGGATGATTCCATTGTCGTCCTGGAAAACGCGCAGCGCCGCGTCGATACCTTGGGCGAGCCGCCGTTGGTGGCGGCCGAGCGCGGGACGCGGCAGGTGTTTTTCGCTGTCGTGGCTACTTCTGCGGTGCTGGTGGCGGTGTTTGCACCGCTTCTGTTCGTCGGGGGATATGTAGGGCGCCTATTCGTGGAGCTGGCGGTGACGATCGCCGGCGTGGTCGCCATTTCGGCCTTCGCCTCGCTCTCGCTTTCGCCGATGATGTGTTCGAAATTGATCAAGCCGGTGAAATCGAACACCCGGCTGACGCGCCTGGTCGATGCGGCGCTGGCGCGCATGCGCGCCTCCTACCGCGCTTCGCTGGAGGCGGCGCTGCAGCGCAAGCGGCTGGTGTTTGCGATGTTTGTCGGCGTTGCGGCGTTGGGCGGGTTCATGTTCCTTCAGCTATCTTCCGAACTCACGCCGCCGGAAGACCGCGCCGCCATCATAGTCTCCGTCAATGCGCCCGAGGGCGCGGGCTTTGAGTACACCAGCCGGGTGATGGGCGAGGTCGAGAGCGTGCTGATGGAATACGTCGAAAGCGGCGAGGCGCAGCGCGTTATGGTGGTCGCGCCCGGCTTCGGCGATGCCGGGACCAATCGCTTCTCCTCCGGTTTCGCCCGCGTATTCCTCAGCGCCTGGGAGGAGCGCGCGCGCAACGCCGCGGCAATCGAGACAGAAATGAACCGGCGCTTGTCGCAGATCCCCGGCGCCACAATACGCGCGCGCGCGCAAAACCCGCTGCAGGGAGGCGGCGGCGGCGGCGCTGACGGCGCCTCGATCGTGTTGCTGGGTTCAACCTATGAAGAATTAGCGGGCGTTGCCGGGCGCATTGTCGACCGCCTGCGCGGTAGTCCCGATTTCGAGCGGCCGCGCATGAATTACGAACCGACTTCGCCGCGCGTGCTGGTGGAAATCGATCGTGAGCGCGCTGCGGGGCTGGGCGTTTCCGCACAATCGATCGGGCGCACGCTTGAGGCCACTATGGGCGCGCGCCGCGTCAACACCATCACCGACCGCGGCGAGGAATATTACGTCTATCTGCAAGCCGAGCGCGACGAGCGCTCCGACATCGCCGATCTGGGAAACAAATTCGTTCGCTCCGACCGCACTGGGGAATTGGTGGCGCTTTCGACGTTGGTGACCATGCGCACCATGGGCGACGCCGGCGAGCGGCGGCGGATGAACCGCCAGGCCGCGGTGACGGTCGCCGCCTCCATTCCGGGCAGCTACGCTATTGGCGATGCGCTTGGGGAGCTGGAACGCATCGCCCGCGAAGAGATCGGCGAGCGCGCCATCAGCATCGATTATTCCGGCGCAGCCCGGCTCTTCAAGCAATCTTCGGGCGCCGTCGGCTTCGCCTTCGGCTTTGCATTGGTGATTGTGTTCCTGGTGTTGGCCGCGCAATTCGAAAGCTTCATCCATCCCCTCGTGATCATGCTGAGCGTGCCGATGGCGCTGACGGGGGGCCTGTTCGGGCTGTTTCTGTTCGAGCAGACGCTCAACATCTACAGCCAGATCGGGCTCATCATCCTGATCGCGCTGGCAGCCAAGAATGGCATTCTGATCGTCGAGTTCGCCAATCAGCTCCGCGATCAGGGCCGCGCCATCAGAGATGCGATCATGGAGGCTTCAGACCTGCGCATTCGCCCAGTGCTGATGACTTCGGTGGCGACGGTCGTAGGCGCTATTCCGCTTATTACCGGCCACGGCGCCGGCGCTGAGAGCAGGCTCGCAATCGGCGTGGTGGTGTTTTTCGGGTTGGCGTTGGCCACCATGCTCACGCTGTTCGTCGTGCCGGTGTTCTACGAATGGCTGGCGCGCTTCACCAGGTCGCCAGAGGCCACCGCGCGCGCGATCGACGCGTTCGAACACGGGGAAGCGGCGGCGAAGGCGGCGGAGTAAGGGGCGGGCCTCAATCGTCTGGCGCGGATTCCACCATTAGATACGCGATCAGATCGCGGCGCTGGGTTTCGTTGCGCACGCCCGCGAACGCCATCCGATTGCCTGGCAGGAAGGTCTGCGGGTTGGTCAGCCATTGATTGAGTTGCGCCGCGTCCCAAGTGAAGTCAGCGCCTTGCACCGCTTGCGAATACTCAAATCCGGGATTGGTTCCGACCCGGCGGCCGAAGACCCCGTGTAGGTTGGGGCCGACGCGGTTCGGCCCGCCCGCCTCGATGGTATGGCACGAGCGGCACTGCCCGAAAGCGCGCCGACCGGCTTCGTAATTCGCTGCATTGTACGGTGCGGGCAGCGCCGCGATGCGCTCTTGCGCTTCAGCGGCTTCCTCGGCGCGCTCCTCTACACGCTCCTCCACGCTTGGCGCGGAGGCGGCTGGCGGATTTGATGCGGGCGGTTGCGATGGGCCGCAGGCCGCAAGGCCGATGAGAGCTGTGACGATCAGGACGCGCATGGCGCCACAAACCATGCGCACGCGCCCGCCGCAAGTACGCCGACGGCGCGACCTAGAGCCGCTATTCCGCGGCGCGGACCTTGATCCAGCTGGCGACGCGGGTTTCGGCGTTTGGGATGCTGACTTCGATGGCGCGGCCGGGTTGAAGGTCGGCCAAGGCGCCCATCGTGTTGGGCCGCCCTTGGGCCGAGTGGTCGATATAGATGCGCGTGTGCGGGCCAATCGCGTAGGAAACGCCTCCCGGGGCTGCTTCGGAAGTCATGGAGACCGAGCCCTCGCCGCCGGCGGCGGCGGGCCCC
>DPWD01000333.1 GCA_003526465.1 Hyphomonadaceae bacterium | reverse complement strand
GGCGGGCGCCTCCATCGCGGCAGGCGCTTCGCCTGTCGGCTGGCGCTGGCAGGCGCTGGCGCCAAGCGCGAGCGCGACGATTGCAAAACGAACAAACATGGAGGCCCTCGAAGCTTTGTAACGTCCGCCAAGCTTGGGGACAATCTGGGGCTCAGGTGAGGCGAACGCCGGAAGGTACGGGATGCCCGCGCAGATAAGATTCCGCCGAAAGCGGCGCCTTGCCTTCGCGCTGCACGCTTGTGAGGCGTACCGCGCCTTCGCCGCAGGCGATCAGGAACGCGTCGTCCAACACCTCGCCCGGTGCGCCCGCTCCCTGCCCCAAACGCGACATCAACGCCTTGGTGCGGGCGCCGCCGAACTCGAACCAGGCGCCGGGGTGGGGCGAAAGCCCCCGGATCATGCAATCGACTTCGCGCGCCGGGCGCGTCCAATCGATGCGGGTTTCCCCCGGCGTGAGCTTGTGCGCGTAGGTGACGCTCTCGGTCGCTTGCGCGGTCTCAGCCACAGCGCCCCGCTCCAGCTTCTCCAGCGTTTCGCACAGCAAGGCCGCGCCGATCTCCACCAGCTTGTCCTGCAAAGTCGAGCCCGTGTCGTCGCCTTCGATGGCGACGCTTTCGCTGGCGAGAATGGGGCCGGTGTCGAGGCCGGCCTCCATGCGCACCACCTGCACGCCGGTGACGCGGTCGCCCGCCATAATGGCGCGCTGGATCGGCGCGGCGCCGCGCCAGCGTGGCAACAATGACGCATGCAGATTGAAGGCGCCGAGCTTTGGCGCGTCAAGAATCGCCTGCGGCAAGATCAGACCGTAGGCGACGACGATCGCGGCATCGGCATTGAGCGCTGCGAAAGCGCGCTGCTCTTCCTCCTTCTTGAGGCTCTTCGGGGTACGCACTTCAATACCGCGCGCGGCGGCAAGTTCGTGCACCGGCGTGCGCCGCTCTTGCTTGCCGCGGCCTGCCGGACGCGGTGGTTGGGTGTAGACGCAGGCAATGTCGTGGCCTGCCGCAATCAGCGCCTCAAGCGCGGCGACCGCAAAGGCCGGCGAGCCCATGAAAATCAGGCGCATGGGAATATGGACCACCGGCGTCCTCGCCGGCATGGCGCTCTCCGCCGGCAGCACGGCGCCTGGTCGATGCAGTGATGCCGGCGAGGACGCCGGCGGTCCATATTCGCGCTCCTCGCCGAACGCTAGTTCAGCAAACCCGCTTGCCGCTGCATCCCGGTCAGGAAACCGCGCAGCGCATCGGCGAGCTCGCAAGCAGCGGAGTGGGCCTCGGCGCGGTCAGTCTCGGGCAGCGCGTCGAGCAGTTCGCGGCACACGTCGGAATGCTCGAGGTCGGCGGTTTCGTGCACTTCGAAGAATCTGAGCGTCGCCGGCTCGCGTACATCGTAGCGCTCGACCAGGCCGCGGATCTTGGTCTTCGACACTTCCGGCAATTGGCTCTCATAGGCGTAAAGCGCGCCGAGGCCCGCCGCATAGGAGACGCGCGACAAACGCTGGAAGGTCTCGATCAGACGCTTGGTTTCTGGGTTGAGAGCCACAGCGCGTACGCATTCTTCGTTGGCGCCCAAGCCAGAGGCGAAGCCGAGCCACAGTGAAGCGTGGTCGTCCTTGCCCGCGCCGACGCCTTCTTCCTCGGCCAGATTCTCCGCGAGGAGCCGGCGGCCCTTGGCGTCGGGGCAATTGGCGTGCACCGAGCTCACCGCGCGGGGAAACGCCTCGACGTGGTGAAAGTACTGCGCCGCATAGAGGCCGAGCGCCTCGCGCGTCAGCTTGCCCTCTTCCCAGGCTTGATAGAACGGATGGGTGAGCATGGCGCGCTCGGCCACCGCCGCGTCGATAGCGGCGGAGGTGCAGACAAAACCGGCAAACGCTTCAGACATGGATACCCCCAAGGAGCACGCGCACCGGCGCGCGGCAGGTCAGATGAACGCGAAACATAGCGGCTTCTCGCAAATGCGAAAGGGGGCGCGCAACATCAGAGCGCCGCTTCCTTGCGAGCTTTCTTGAGCTTGCGGATGGCGTTCTCGCGTTTCAGCCGCGAGAGGTGGTCGATGAACAGGACGCCTTCCAGGTGGTCCATTTCGTGTTGGATGCAGACTGCGTAGAGGCCCTCGGCCTCCTCCTCGACCGTTTCGCCATGGTAATTGCGATAGCGCAGCTTGACGCGCGCCGGGCGCTCCACCTGGTCGTAGATTTCCGGCACGGAAAGGCACCCCTCCTCATAGGGGGCTGTTTCCTCCGAAGCCCAGAGAATTTCAGGATTGACGAAAAACCGCGGTTCCTTGGCGTTTTCGTCCTTGGCTATATCCATGACGATGATGCGCACCGGCTCGCCAACCTGGATCGCGGCCAGCCCTATTCCGGGCGCGGCATACATCGTTTCAAGCATGTCATCCATGAGCGCGCGGTGGGCGTCCGTGACCGGACCGTCCACCGGCATGGATATCTGCTTCAGTCGCAGGTCCGGGGCGGTAATGATGGTTCGCAACGCCATGGCCTTCAGGTATTGAGCGCCGGGGCCAGCGTCAAGGAACCGCGCCCGGCCAGGAGCCATGCATGAACGCACGGATTTTGTTCAGACTTTCCGGCGCCGCGGCGATCGCTGGGGGCTTGCTGCGGGTGGCTTCGGCAGTACCCCTGTATCTCGACGCGACAGGGCAGGAGTGGCTGTGGACGCTGGTCGACATGCTGCTGACGCTTGGGCTGATCGGAATTTACCTCGCTCGCGCCGGCAAACTGGGGTTTCTGGGGCTTGCCGGGTTCGCGCTGGCAATGGCGTCGCTCTCGTTCATCGGCGGGCCCGATGCCGACGTGTTCGGGTTCTCCACCTACGAACAAGGCGCGGCGGCTTTGGCCATATCGCTCGTCGGCCTCTCGATTGCTTGGGTACGCGCGGGCGAGCGGCCGCTCGCCCCGCCTCTGTGCTGGTTCGGCGCGGTCATCGCCGCAGGCGGG
>DPWD01000240.1 GCA_003526465.1 Hyphomonadaceae bacterium | reverse complement strand
TTGGGGCGCCCGAGTGGCGACGCTGCTGATCGTGGCGTGATACCTGATCGACGCTGGCTCGTGGGCGCGGGCGGCGGCGCGCCATTCAAGGAGCGCGCCCCCCGGCGCGCTGGTATTCGGTCGACCATATTTCGGCGTCTGCTTCAGCCGACAAATTCAGCCCTCGCGGCGCATGATTGTCGATCAGCGGATCGGGCCGCGCGAGGCGCTCTAGGTCTCGCAGCTTGCCTAAGCGCACGCCGGCGCCGTTGACTTCGACGCCATAGCCGCCGAGCGTGGCGAAGGCGCGTGAAAGATTCTCCGGCGTCATGCCGAGCAGAGCGGCGAGTACGCGCTTTTCGTGCGGCAGCTGCACCAGATCGCCGCCGCCGGTCTTCGCGCGCAGGGTGAGCAGGTAATTGGCAAGCCGCTCGACGCCGCCACGCAGCTTCTGATTCTTGATCGTGCGCACCAGGCCGCGATAGCAGCCAGAAAGTTCGCGCGCGACGGCGACCGCGAAGCGGGCGTCCTCGGCCATCGCGGCGCGGATGGCGTCGCCAGAGATCATGAGTATTTCGCTGCGCTCCAGCGTACGCGCCGACATGAGGGCGTCGGCGTCGAGAACAATTGCCGCCAGAATGAAGGTCGACACCGGCCTCAGGATCGCGAGGGTGGTCTCCTTGTCTTTCCAAGTCCCCTGAAGTTCGACCTGGCCGTCGAGAACCACGTAAAGGAAGTCCACGGGATCGCCTTCCAGCAGGAGCGTGGTGTTCGCCGGAAAGCGTTGGAGGTAAGCGGTCCCCGTGACCCGGTTGAAGGTTTCGTCGCTGACACTCGCGAACATCGGCAGTGCGCGGACCTTTGGGGTGTCGGTGGGGCGCATGAGCTGAACCTCTCTCTGGGAGAGGAATCCGTAAACGAGGCGGCCAGCGCGGCCTTGATTTCCATCAATTGCGAGCGCGATCGGGCGCGGGCGCGGCGCCGCGCGATTGACCGAGATCAAGGGAGTTCGCGCAATTTGACAAGTCTGCGAGCGAAATCCGCGCCGATGCGACCCCAAGGACTTGCGACAGGCATTTATTTCGCGCGCCTGAGCCGCCCCGCTTAACATTTATCAAGCAACGGCGCGCGCGCGCGGCGCATGCTGGGCGCCTGAGGTGCAAGCCGGTCAGCTTGGCCGGAGAGGGGCGAGGACAATGGTCACCACGGCTGAAAGACCAGCGCCAGGCGCAGGCGGCGCGCTTTGGATGAGCACGATTGCGTTCACGACCTGCTTTGCGGTGTGGACGATCTTTTCAATTCTTGGCGTGCAGATCAAAAACGACCTGGGGCTTTCCGACACCCAATTTGGGCTGCTGGTCGGGACGCCGATCCTGACTGGTTCTCTGATTCGTTTGTTGCTGGGGGTCTGGACCGATCAGATCGGCGGGCGCATCGTCTATGCCGGTGTGATGCTGTCGGCGGCGGTGGCGACCTTCCTGCTGTCCTACGCCGAGACCTACCCGCAATTCCTGCTCGCCGCGTTGGGCGTCGGCATCGCCGGCGGCTCGTTCGCCGTCGGCATCACCTATGTTTCGAAATTCTACCCGCAGAAGAGCCAAGGAACCGCGCTTGGCGTTTTCGGCGCCGGCAATGTGGGCGCGGCGGTGACGAAGTTTGCAGCGCCCGTCGTGCTTGCGGCGATGGGCTGGGAGGCGGTGGCGCAAATATGGGCCGGCGCGCTCGTGGTTATGGCGGTGCTGTTCTTCATCACCACCAAGGACGATCCGGACCTCGCTGAACGACGCAGGCTCGGCGTGAAGCCGCGTTCGCTGGCTGAACAATTCGAGCCTTTGAAGAACGTGCAGGTGTGGCGGTTCTCGCTCTACTATTTCTTCGTGTTCGGCGCGTTCGTCGCGCTGGCGCTATGGCTGCCGCGCTACCTGATCGGCGCTTACGGTTTCGACCTACGCACGGCTGGGATGATCGCGGCGGCCTATTCAATTCCGGCGTCGTTATTTCGAGTATATGGCGGCTTCCTCGCGGACAAGGTGGGCGCACGCAAGGTGATGTATTGGACCTTCCTGGTCTCGATGCTGGCGACCTTCATCCTCTCGTATCCGGCGACGACTTATATCGTCGATGGCATCGAAGGGCCGATCCAGTTTCGCTTCGCCATCGGGCCGATCGGCTTCATCGTCGTCGCCTTCGTGCTCGGCTTCTTCATGAGCTTGGGCAAGGCGGCGGTGTTCAAGCACATTCCGATCTATTATCCGAAGGATGTAGGCGCCGTCGGCGGCCTTGTCGGCATGATTGGCGGCTTGGGCGGCTTCGTGCTGCCGATTCTTTTCGGCATCCTCAACGATCTCACGGGCGTGTGGACGAGTTGTTTCATGCTGCTCTTTGCGATCGTCGCCGCGTCGTTGTTGTGGATGCACTTCGCCATCCTGAACATGGAGCGCGAAGCAGCCGCTGGCGCGCTCGAAGGATTGCCGCAGCTGCCGGAAATGCAGCCGATCCACACGCCCAAGGAAGCCGAGGCGCTTGCGCCCGCGCTCATCAAGGACTGGCGCCCCGAAGACGCGGATTTTTGGAGCAAGACCGGCAAGGCGGTGGCCAATCGCAATCTATGGCTCTCGATCCCGGCGCTTCTGCTTTCGTTTTCGGTGTGGATGGTGTGGTCGGTCGTGGTGGCGAAACTGCCGGCGATCGGCTTCGACTACGATACCGACCAGCTCTTCTGGCTGGCGGCGTTGCCCGGGCTTTCCGGCGCCACGCTGCGCATCTTCTACAGCTTCATGGTGCCCGTATTCGGCGGGAGATTATGGACGACGTTAACGACATGGTCGTTGCTTATCCCGGCTCTGGGCATTGGCTTCGCCGTGCAAAATCCGGAAACGCCCTATTGGGTGATGCTGGGCTTGGCGCTGCTCTGCGGCTTTGGCGGCGGCAACTTCGCGTCGTCGATGTCGAACATCGGCTTCTTCTTCCCAAAGAAGGAGAAGGGCAACGCGCTGGCGCTGAACGCCGGCCTCGGGAATCTTGGCGTCAGCGTCATGCAGTTCATCGTGCCGATTATCATCACGATGGGCATTTTCGGAGCTTTGGGCGGCGCCCCGCAGCTGACGGGCGAGGGCGAACAGCTCTTTCTGCAAAACGCCGGTTTCATTTGGGTCCCGTTCATCGTCGCGAGCGCGTTCGCGGCGTGGTTTGGGATGAACGATCTCTCCACCGCCAAGGCCTCGTTCGCGGACCAGGCTGTGATCTTCAAGCGCAAGCAGAACTGGGTCATGTGCTGGCTCTACACCGGCACCTTCGGCTCCTTCATCGGTTATTCGGCGGCATTCCCGCTCCTGACCAAGACGCAATTCCCCGAAGTCAACGTATTGCAGATCGCGTTCCTGGGCCCGCTGGTGGGCGCGCTGTCGCGCTCGCTGACCGGTTGGGTGTCGGACAAGTATGGCGGCGCCAAGGTCACGCTCGCAGTGTTTGCTCTGATGATGCTGGGCACAATGGGCGTGCTCTACTTCCTGGCGGCGAAGGACCAACCGGGCGCGTTCACAGGCTTCTTCGCCTCGTTCATGCTGCTGTTCTTCGCAAGCGGCGTCGGCAACGCCTCTACCTTCCAGATGATCCCCGCGATCATGCGCAAGGAAGTGGCGCGGCTTGAACCGCAAATGAGCGTTGAGCAGCAATTCAAGCAGGCCGAGAGGGAAAGCGCGGCTATCACAGGCTTCACCTCGGCGATCGCCGCCTATGGCGCATTCTTCATCCCGAAGAGCTTCGGGCTCTCGATCTCCGCAACTGGCAGCGCCGAGGCGGCGCTCTACGGCTTCCTTGCTTTCTACGTCTCCTGTTTGGCGATCACGTGGTGGGTTTATGCGCGACCGGGCGGCCTCTTGTTCGATGTCGAAAACAAGCGCCCTCCGTCAAGCCAAACCGTTGCCGCTGAATAAGGGCCCGACAGATGAGCCATGTCCTCGACCGCCTGCTGTTCTTCACACGCAAAACCGAGACGTTTGCGGACGGCCACGGCGTGATGAACAACGAGGATCGAACCTGGGAGGAGGCGTACCGGCATCGCTGGCAGCATGACAAAATCGTGCGCTCCACCCATGGCGCCAATTGCACCGGGTCGTGCTCCTGGAAGATCTACGTCAAGGGCGGCATCGTTACTTGGGAGACCCAGCAAACCGACTACCCGCGCACGCGGCCCGATCTGCCTAATCACGAACCGCGCGGCTGTTCGCGTGGGGCCTCTTATTCTTGGTATCTCTACTCATCGAACCGCGTGAAATACCCATTGGTTCGAGCGCGCCTGGTGAAATTGTGGCGCGAAGCGCGCGCGCACAAGCCGCCGATCGCGGCGTGGGCCTCGATCGTCGAGGATGAAGCCAAGCGCAAATCCTACATGACGCGCCGCGGCGGCGGCGGCTTCGTGCGCGCCAAGTGGGATGAGGTCACTGAAATTATCGCGGCGGCGAATGCTTACACGGTGAAAAAGTGGGGCCCGGACCGCGTGTTCGGCTTCTCGCCAATCCCGGCGATGTCGATGATTTCGTACGCGGCGGGCGCGCGCTATCTGCAATTGCTCGGCGGCGCCTGCGGCTCGTTCTACGATTGGTACTGCGACCTGCCGCCGGCCTCGCCCCAAACCTGGGGCGAGCAGACCGACGTTCCGGAAAGCGCCGATTGGTACAATTCCGGCTTCATCATTGTCTGGGGCTCGAATGTGCCGCAGACGCGCACGCCCGACGCGCATTTCTACACCGAGGTGCGCTACAAGGGCACGAAATCGGTCGTTATCAGCCCGGATTATTCCGAGGCGTCGAAATTCGCCGACCTCTGGATCAGCGTGAAGCAGGGCACGGACGCAGCGCTCGCCATGGCCATGGGCCATGTCGTGCTTACCGAATTCCATCGCGACCGCCAGGTTCCGTACTTCCGCGACTATGTGCGCAGGTACACCGACATGCCATTGCTGGTGCGCCTGGTCGCCAAGGACGGCGCCTATGTGCCGGAGCGGTTGCTGCGCGCGTCGGACTTCGCCGGCGATCTTGGGCAAGCGAACAACCCGGATTGGAAGACCGTGTCCGTCGACGAGACAACGGGCAAAGTTGTCGTCCCGTCTGGCGCCATCGGCTTCCGTTGGGGCGAACAGGGCAAGTGGAACCTGGAGGAGAAGGACGCAGACGGACGCGATGTGAAGCTGCGCTTGGGACTCGGCGGAATTCACGACGGCGTCGTCGAAGTGCTGTTTCCGTATTTCGCCAACACGGCTGCCAATGGCTTCGCCGCCACCGACCATCCCGACGTGCTGATGCGGCGCATTCCCATTAAAAAGCTCGCGCTCAAGGACGGCGAGGCCATCGTTGCGAGCGTCTACGATCTTTTCCTCGCCAATTACGGCGTCGATCAGGGTTTCGGCGGCCATCACTTGCCGCAAAGCTACGACGCGCTTGAGCCCTATAGCCCTGCCTGGGCCGAGGCGGTCACCAGCGTGCCGCGCGCGCAGATCATCGCCACAGCACGCGGTTTCGCCGCCAACGCCGAGAAAACCAATGGTCGCTCGATGATCATTATCGGCGCGGCGATGAACCATTGGTATCACATGGACATGAATTACCGGGGGGTGATCAATCTCCTGGTGATGTGCGGTTGCGTCGGCCAATCCGGCGGCGGCTGGTCGCACTACGTAGGCCAAGAGAAACTGCGCCCGCAATCGGGCTGGGCGCCGATCGCGTTCGCGCTCGATTGGGCGCGCCCGCCGCGGCAGCAAAACTCCACCAGCTTTTTCTACGCCCACACCGATCAATGGCGGTATGAGACGTTGGACGTCGATGAATTGCTTTCGCCCACCGCGCCGGCGGGCGACTGGGGCAAGACCTTCATCGATTACAATTCCAAAGCCGAACGCATGGGTTGGCTGCCATCCACGCCGGCGCTGAAGGTCAATCCGCTCGAAATATGCCGGCGCGCGAAGGCCGAGGGGATGGACCCCAAAGCTTATGCCGTGCGCGAACTTTCGGCGAAGCGGCTCGAGATGAGCTGCATGGACCCGGATGCTCCGGAGAATTTCCCGCGCAACATGTTTGTATGGCGCTCGAATTTGCTCGGGTCGTCGGGTAAAGGCCACGAGTACTTTCTGAAACATCTGCTCGGCACCTCGCATGGCGTCATGGGCAAGGATCTCGGCGGCACGGGGCGGCGCAAGCCCACCGAGGTGCAGTGGCGTGAGCAGGGCCCGGAAGGCAAACTCGATCTGCTCGTCACCATCGATTTCCGCATGAGCACGACGGCGGTCTATTCCGACATCGTGCTGCCGACCGCGACCTGGTACGAAAAGAACGACCTCAACACTTCCGACATGCACCCCTTCATCCATCCCTTGACAGCAGCCGTGGACCCGGCCTGGGAGTGCCGCTCGGATTGGGATATCTTCAAGGGCATCGCCAAGAAGTTCTCGGAAGTGGCGCCGGAATCGTTGGGCGTGGAGCAGGATTTGGTGCTGGCGCCGATCCAGCACGATAGCCCCGGCGAGATGGCGCAAAGCGCTGATCCTAAGGATTGGTGGAAAGGCGAGTGCGAGCTCGTCCCTGGCAAAACCGGCCCGAACATGATCGTGGTCGAGCGCGACTATCCAAATCTATACAAGCGTTTCACCGCGCTGGGGCCGCTGATGTCGAAGGTCGGCAATGGCGGAAAGGGTTTGGCGTGGAACACCGAGCACGAAGTCGAGGCGCTCGGCAAGCTGAACGGCATCGTCACCGAAGAAGGCGCCACCAAGGGGATGCCGCGCATCGAGACCGACATCGACGCCTGCGAGGCGGTGCTGATGTTGGCGCCGGAAACCAATGGCGAAGTGGCGGTGAGGTCGTGGGAAGCGCTCGGCAAACAAACCGGGCGCGAACACACCCATCTCGCCTTGCCTAAAGAAGACGAGAAAATTCGCTTCCGCGACGTGGTGGCGCAGCCGCGTAAGATCATCTCGTCGCCGATCTGGTCGGGGTTGGAGAGCGAAAAGGTTTGCTACAACGCCGGCTACACCAATGTGCACGAACTCATACCGTGGCGGACGCTCACGGGGCGCCAGCAGCTCTACCAGGACCATTCCTGGATGCGCGCCTTCGGGGAGCAACTCTGCGTCTATAAGCCGCCGGTCGATTTGAAGACCATCGATCCGGTCCGAGGCCGCAAGCCGAACGGCGAAAAGGAGATTGTGCTCAATTTCATCACGCCGCACCAGAAATGGGGCATCCACTCCACTTACACCGACAATTTGATGATGCTGACCTTGAACCGAGGCGGGCCGGTGGTGTGGCTCTCCGAGGTCGACGCCAAGAAGGCGGGCATCGTCGATAACGATTGGGTGGAGGCGTTCAATTCGAACGGCGCCTTGACGGCGCGCGCGGTGGTCTCGCAGCGCATGCGCGAGGGCACGGTGTTCATGTATCACGCGCAAGAGAAGATCGTGAACACGCCAGGCTCGGAGATGACCGGCCAACGCGGCGGCATCCACAATTCGGTGACGCGTACGGTGTTGAAGCCCACGCACATGATCGGCGGCTATGCGCAGCTCGCCTATGGCTTCAATTATTACGGCACGGTTGGCTGCAATCGCGACGAATTCGTTCTCGTGCGGAAGATGAGCAAGGTGGATTGGCTCGAAGCGCCACGCGCGGAGGGCCGGCCATGAAGGTTCGCGCGCAGATCGGCATGGTGCTCAATCTCGACAAATGTATCGGCTGTCATACCTGCTCTGTGACTTGCAAAAACGTTTGGACCAATCGCGAGGGCGTCGAATACGCGTGGTTCAACAACGTCGAAACCAAGCCGGGCATCGGCTATCCGCGCGATTGGGAGAACCAACAGCGTTGGAAGGGCGGCTGGGTAAAGAAGCCAGACGGCCGGATCGAGCCGCGCATCGGCGCGAAATGGCGCATCCTGGCCAAGATCTTCGCAAACCCGGACTTGCCCGAGATCGACGATTATTACGAGCCGTTCGATTTCGATTACGGCCATTTGCAGACGGCGCCGGAACTTCAGGCATTCCCCACCGCGCGCCCGCGTTCGCAGATCACGGGCGCGCGCATGGAGAAGATCGAGTGGGGCCCGAACTGGGAGGAAATTCTCGGCGGCGAGTTCGTGAAGCGCTCGAAGGACCAGAATTTCGAAGGCGTGCAGAAAGAAATGTACGGCGCTTTCGAGAACACCTTCATGATGTATCTGCCCCGCCTGTGCGAGCATTGCCTTAATCCAGCGTGCGTGGCCTCGTGCCCGTCGGGTGCGATCTATAAGCGCGAAGAGGACGGCATCGTTCTCATCGATCAGGACAAATGCCGGGGCTGGCGCATGTGCGTCACCGGCTGCCCGTACAAGAAGATTTATTACAATTGGTCGAGTGGGAAGAGCGAGAAGTGCATCTTCTGCTATCCGCGCATCGAGGATGGGCAGCCCACTGTGTGTTCCGAAACCTGTGTCGGGCGCATCCGCTATCTGGGCGTCATTCTGTACGACGCAGATCGCGTCGAATCCGCAGCGCGCGCCGATGACAAGGACCTCTACCAGAGTCAGCTCGACATCTTTCTCGACCCGCACGACCCCAAGGTGATCGCGCAGGCGCGCGCGGATGGCGTGCCAGAAGCGTGGCTTGAGTCGGCGAAGAGAAGTCCGGTCTACAAGATGGCGATTGACTGGAAGGTCGCGTTTCCGCTGCACCCGGAATATCGGACGCTGCCGATGGTATGGTACATTCCGCCGCTTTCGCCTATTCAAGCGGCCGCGGCGACGGGCGCTATCGAAAACGACGGTTCGATGCCGGATGTGAAAGCGCTTCGCATCCCTGTGAAGTACCTCGCCAACCTCTTGACCGCGGGCGACGAAAAGCCGGTGATCTCGGCGCTCGAACGCATGCTGGCGATGCGCGCTTATATGCGAGCCAAGACCGTCGATGGGGTCATCGATTCCGGAATTGCCGAGCGCGTGGGGCTCACGTCGGCGCTCATCGAAGACATGTACCAGATCATGGCGATCGCCAATTACGAGGATCGCTTCGTCATTCCCTCGGCACACCGCGAGGGGGCGGAGGATGCCTACCACATGCGCGGCGCCACCGGTTTCTCTTTCGGCAACCAGGCCTCTGGCGGGCGATCGGAAGTGGGCCTGTTCGGCGCGGCGCGCAAACGCCGGGCCAAACAAGAGATGGAGAGCTGATCGTGTCTCGCACTTATAAAGCGCTGGCGTTACTGCTTTCCTATCCGGAGGAAGCTTATCGCGATCTTTATCCCGCGGCGTCTGGTGTCCTCGGCGAGGAAGGATTGCTTGGCGATTGCAAGGGTTTGGTGCGGCTAGCGCGTGAGTTGGCAAGCGAGGATGTGCTCGATCTGCAAGCGCGCTATGTGCAGCTGTTCGATCGCAGCCGCACGCTATCGCTGCATCTCTACGAGCACGTGCACGGCGAGAGCAGGGATCGCGGCCAAGCCATGGTGGAGCTGAACAAGCTCTATGCATCGCGCGGCGTGCAGCTGAGCGCGCATGAACTGCCGGACCACCTCCCGGTGTTCCTGGAGTTCCTCTCGCTGCTTGAGCCTAACGAGGCCGCGGCGCTCTTGGGCGAAGCGGCGCACGTGCTGGCGGCGCTGCACGGCCGATTAAAGAAACGCAAATCGCCCTATGCGGCGGTGTTCGCGGCCTTGATCGACCTCGCGGATACCTCCGCCGATGCGCAAGCGCTGAGCGCGTTGATGGCGGAGATCGAGGACGACCCTGACGATCTCGCCGCGCTCGATCGCGCCTGGGCTGAAGAGCCCGTGACGTTCGGACCGGACCAAGCCGCGGGCTGCCCGAAGGCGGCCGAGATGATTTCCAGAATGGGGGAGAATGCAGCATGAGCGCCATAGGCAAGAAAAGCTTCGCGGCCGCGGCGGTCGCCAGCATGGTTCTGTGCGCGCCGGGGGCGTGGGCGCAACAACAGCAGAACGGCGGCGACCTCATCGTCGATGGCCGGCTGCGCTACGAACATGTCGATCAGGATGGGCTGACCGACGCCGACGCCGTCACGCTTCGCCTGCGGCTTGGATACGAACAGGAGTTGTTCGAGCACTTCAAGGTGCTGGGCGAGATCGAGGGCGTCGCGCTGATCGGCGACGACTTCGCCGACACAGTGCGTGCGCGGCCTGGCCAGGCCGTGGTGCTCGATCCCGAAGCGCTTGAGGTCAATCGGCTGCAAGCGCAATGGACCAATGGCGGCTTTGCCGCGACTTTGGGCCGTCAACGCATCATCCTCAACAACGCCCGGTTTGTCGGCAATGTCGGCTTTCGCCAGAATGAGCAGACGTTCGATGCGCTGCGGGTGACCTATCGCGCCAACGAGAACCTGAACTTCAACTATATCTACGTGGATCGGGTGCGCCGCATCCTGGGGGACGATAGCCCGAACGGAGAGTGGCGCAGCGACTCCCACATAGGGCAGGCCGATCTGAAGACCGGGTTCGGCGATTTCTCTGGCTACGGCTTGCTGCTCGATTTCGAGAACGCGGCGGCGCAGTCAACGCAGACCTATGGCTTGCGCTGGACCAAGACCATCGCAGCTGATCCCTTTCGGTTCACGCTGGGCGCCGAGGCGGCCACGCAAAGCGACTATGGCAACAGCCCGACGTCCTTCGATCTGAATTACTACGCCGCCAACGCCGGCGCGCAGCGCGGGCAGTGGCGTTTCGCGCTTGCCGGGGAAGTGCTGGAGGGCAATGGCGCGCGTGGTTTCGCCACGCCACTGGCGACACTGCATGCGTTCCAGGGCTGGGCGGACGTGTTCTTGACCACGCCGGCGGACGGCATTCGCGATCTCAACGGCTCTGTGTCCTGGACAGATGAAACCCCGCCGTTCGGGCGCGCCTTGACCATGACCGCGCGCTATCACGACTTTGCATCCGACGATGGCGATACGAATTGCGGCAGCGAGGTCAATGCAGTCGCGAATTGGCGCATCGACCAACGTTGGTCGCTCGAAGCGAAAGCGGCTTTCTTCGACGGCGAGGACCCGCGCTTTGCTGACCGCAATAAGATTTGGCTCGCGGTCGAGTTGAGCCTCTGAAGGAGCACGTCGTATGCATCCTGATCTGCCCACGTTTGCCGAGGGAGAATGGCTGAACCAGGCGTTGTTCGGTTACTACCCATACATTTGCCTGGCCGTGCTCGTGTTCGGTTCGATACTGCGGTTCGATCGCGAACAATACACGTGGCGCTCGGGCTCTAGCCAACTCTTGCGGCGTAAGCAATTGGCTTTGGGCTCGAACCTGTTTCACCTTGGAATATTGTTCCTCTTGCTGGGCCACGGTGTGGGTTTGCTAACGCCACACGCGATCTATTCGCAGTTCATCAGCGCGGAGCAAAAGCAATTGCTGGCGATCGTCGCGGGCAGCGTCGCGGGCGCGGTGTGCTTCGTTGGCTTGACCATATTGATGCATCGTCGCTTCTTCGATGCGCGCGTTCGTCGGACGAGCACGTTCGGCGACAACGCCGTGCTGTTGATTTTGTGGGTGCAATTGTGCCTTGGGCTTATCACCGTGCCGTTCTCGCTGGGTCACGGCGACGCCTCGGTCATGCTGCGGCTTTCAAGCTGGGCGCAAGGCGTTCTCACATTCCAGCCAGGCGCGGCGGAATATGTGCGTGGATTGGATTGGCCGTATCAGGCCCATCTCCTGCTCGGCCTCACCATCTTTTTGCTCTTCCCGTTCACGCGCCTTGTGCACATGCTTTCAGTCCCGGTGTGGTTTTTGGGCCGGCGCGGCTGGCAATTGGTGCGCACGCGCGCGCCTGAGATGCCGCATCGCAGCGTGAGCGTGCCGCGCCACACACAGGCGGAGTAGGCGACAATGGCCACGACCATCATCGACACCCTGGCCTCAAGAAAGCGCGAGCGCCATCCGTTGCTGGAGGAAGCATCCGGTTGCGG
>DPWD01000290.1:432-3844 GCA_003526465.1 Hyphomonadaceae bacterium | reverse complement strand
CGCCCGCCACATCACGTTGGGCGGAGAGTTCCTGCGCGGCCGGCCCGCCATCGTGGCCGCCCACCGCGCCAACCGCGCCCGCTATGGCGCCAATGTGCGCATGGTCACGCGGCTGGAAGGCGCGCGTGCTATCACCAACGACACCATCGTTGCAATCATGCGCCTCGAATACGTAAACGATCCCGCCGCGCCCAACGGCATCCAGGTCGCCCGGCTGACGCTAACCATGGCGCGGCGCGGCGGCGGCTGGGTCATCGCCCAGGCGCAGGCGTCGAACCCAAGCTCATAATAACACGGGCAATTTAGAACCGAACGCGATCAGCTCGGCGAGTGCGCTTGGCGCCTTGGGCCGGCTCGCCTAAGGTCTCGAAGCAGCCGCGCGCTTCGTCGCGGCGTAACACAACTTGGCAGGGGTTTGGCCCATGGAAAAGAAGCAAAATCTGCAGGACACGTTTCTGAACGCTGTCCGCAAGGCGAAAACGCCGCTCACGATCTTCCTNNGTCACTTGGTTCGACAATTTCTGCGTGCTGCTGCGGCGCGACGGCCAGGTGCAGCTGGTCTACAAGCACGCCATTTCCACCATCATGCCGGGCGCGCCCGTGCAATTGCATGAGATCGACAAGGCGATTGACGAAGAGCACGACTGAACCTCCCCCGCCCGATCTCAATCGCACCATCGTGCTGCGCCCGCATCTGGGCGCGGCCGCCGCTAACGAGACCGAGGCGCGCCTTGCGGAAGCCGTGGGTCTGGCTGTTGCGCTTGGCCTCAGCGTGGCGGCGGCGGAGGCAGCGCCGCTACGCCAGATCAGTCCGCGCACCTATCTGGGATCGGGGCGCGTGGAGCGGATCAAGCACGACGCGGAGGCGTTTGGCGCCGGGCTGATCGTTATCGACGCGCCGCTCTCGCCGGTGCAGCAGCGAAACCTGGAGCAAGACATCGCCGCCAAGGTGATCGACCGCACCGGGCTGATCCTCGAAATCTTCGGCTTGCGCGCGCAAACCAAGGAGGGATGCCTGCAAGTCGAACTCGCGCGCCAGCAATACGAGCGCTCGCGCCTGGTGCGGACCTGGACCCACCTGGAGCGCCAGCGCGGCGGCTTGGGCAAGACCGGCGGCCCCGGCGAAACCCAGATCGAACTCGACCGCCGGCTCATCGCCGAGCGCATCATCAAGCTAAAGCGGGAGCTCGAAGACGTGCGCCGCACCCGCGGCCTGCAACGCCGGGCGCGTTCTCGCGCAGGACTGCCTGCGGTGGTGCTGGTCGGCTACACCAATGCCGGCAAATCCACGCTGTTCAACCGGCTCACTGAAGCGGGCGTGCTGGCCAAGGACATGCTGTTCGCCACGCTCGACCCCACTGCGCGGCAAGTGAAGTTGCCCAGTGGGCGCGCGGTTATCGTCAGCGACACGGTAGGCTTCATTTCGGATCTGCCGCACGAACTGGTCGAGGCGTTCCGCGCCACTTTGGAGGCCGTGACCGAGGCGGACCTGCTGCTGCACGTGCGCGATATGGCCCACCCCGAAAGCGACAAGCAGCGCGCCGACGTGCTCGCCGTGCTGGCGCAACTCGCAAACAGCGCGGATGGCAAGTCCCCGCCAGTGCTGGAAGTATGGAACAAGATCGATCAGCTCGACGCGCCGACGCGTGAAGCGCGGCTACGGCGCGCGGATGCGGCGGGCGAGGAGGAGGGGAGCGCGCTGAGCAGCGCTTTAGCTCCTGTCGCAATCTCCGCCGTCACCGGCGAAGGCATAGACGCCCTGCTCGCGGCAATCGACCGCGCCGCCTTCTCCGCCACACGCATCGTCACGCTCACGCTGGCTGCCACTGAAGGCAAACTGCGCGCCCAGATTGCCGCCGCTGGGCGCATCGTTGAGGAAATCACCGACGACAACGGCAACATCACGCTGAAAGCGGAGCTACTGATAACTGACGCGGCGCGGTTCGCGCCGCTTGAGCCGTTGCCGGAAGCGCCAAAGTTGGCGGCGGAATAATATGGACCGCCGGCGCCCTCGCCGGCATCGGCGCCTGACGCCCACGCACAGGGCATTTGCAACACGGTATGCCGGCGAGGGCGCCGGCGGTCCATATTATCGCGCCAGCCTCTGCACCAGCTCCGCCGCGAACACACTCAGCGTATCGTCGCGTGCGCCCATCACGACGATGCGGTCGCCGGCCTCGGCCAGTTCTATCAGCTTATCGCCACACGCCGCGCGCTCGGCGAACGCCATCGCCTGCAAGCCGCGCGCGCGAATTCCTGAAGCGATGTGTTCGCTTGTCACCGCGCGATCCACCGTGCCGCCGAAATAGACCGGATCGGGCATAATCAGGATGTCTTCGCCGCCCATATTGGAAGCGAAGCAATCGATGAACTCATCGCGCATCAGCTTCAGCGGCCCGTAGCCGTGCGGCTGAAACATGATGAGCAGGCGCCCTGGAAACGCGTGCAGCGTCTTCAGCGTCGCGGTGATCTTATCGGGATTATGGGCAAAATCGTCGATCACGGTGACGCCGCCGGCCGCGCCAACAATCTCCAAGCGCCTCTTGGTGCCAGCAAAGCCCTCAAGCGCTGCCGCGGCATCTTTGAGCGAAAGCCCGTAGGCGCGCGCGGCCGAAAGCGCCGCCAGCGCATTGGCGACATTGTGTTCGCCAGGCACATTAAGGCGCACGTCCGCGCTAAACCGCCCATCGCGCTCAAGCGCGGTGAAGCGAATGCCGTCCGGCGCCGGGGTAAGGTTGGCGGCGTGCAAATCGGCGAGCCCAGAGCGCACGCTGAACGTGCGCACGCGGACCTTGGCCTTGAGCACCAGCGACGCTGTTTCTTCATTATCTAGATTGAGCACGGCGATTTCGGCCTTGCCCACGAACCCCGCAAACAGCGCGCGCAACTCGTCCATGCTCTTGTGGTCGAGCGCGATATTGTTGACCACCGCGATGGTGGGTTCGTAGGCCGCGATCGAGCCATCGCTCTCATCCACTTCCGACACGAACGCATCGCCCTTGCCTACCAGCGCGGAGGCGAAGAGCGCGTCTGGGGTGACAAAGTTCTTCATCACCGCGCCGTTCATNNAGGATCCAGGCGATCATCGCCGTGGTCGTGGATTTGCCGCTGGTGCCGGCCACGCCAATGCGCACTTTGGCGGCGTTGAACAGTTCCGCGAGCAATTCGGGGCGCTTCATGTCGCGCGCGCCAAGGCGCCTTGCGGCGACCACGTCACCAACGGTGTCCTCAACCGCCGCCGAGCGCACGAGAATCTGCTCTGTCCGCGTCAGCCCCGATCCGTCCTGTGGAAAAAGCGCGATGCCTTGCGCCTTCAGGTACTCGAACTTCGCGCCCAGCCGGCCCTGGTCGAGCGAGCGGTCCGAGCCCGCGACCTCGAACCCGCGCGCGCGCAGGATCAGCGCCAGCGGCA
>DPWD01000290.1:0-283 GCA_003526465.1 Hyphomonadaceae bacterium | reverse complement strand
CTAGCGGCCGATTGCTTTCTCGACCGCGCGCCCGAGATCGTTTTCCACAAGCAATGTTTCCTGAGCGCGGGGCATTTCGCTGGCGACGATGCGGCGCGGGCGGCCGCGTTCGTGGAATTCGCCAACGACCCGGGACTGGACGCGATCTGGTTTGCGCGCGGCGGCTATGGCGCCTGCCGCATGGCGGAAGCCGCGCTCGCGCAGTTGAACGATGCCGCGCGGGCGAAAACCTATCTCGGCTATTCAGACGCCGGCGCGCTGCTGGGCGGGCTTTACGCCAAGG
>DPWD01000340.1 GCA_003526465.1 Hyphomonadaceae bacterium | reverse complement strand
GACGGTGTCGGCGCCGCCGCCGCCCCGCAGCGTATTGGCGAGGTCGTCGCCGACGATGCTGTCGCCGCCCGCGCCGCCGGTGACATTGCCGATGTTGGCGATCGATTCAAAGCCAGACGCGGTGAGGACCGCGAGATTGACCGCCACCCCGATGGCCGCGATCGTGGCCGAATAATCCAGCGTATTCGACCCGGCCAACAGATCGGCGGTGACCCGCTCGACGGCGGCGTTGATGAGCCCGCCTTCGAACGCGGTCAGCTGCGCGCCATCGAACGTCACGTTGAGAGTGTCGCCGCCAGCTGTGCCGACGATGGCGAGCAGGTCGACGCCTGCGCCGCCGAGCACGGTGTCGGCGCCGTCGCCGATCGTGTACATGAACACATCGTCGCCGGCGCCGCCATTGAGCGCATCGTCGCCGGTTCCGCCAACCAGGATGTCGTTGCCGCCTCTGGTGAGGGCATTGTTGTTGAGCAGGTCGGCGCCGCCGAGCCCGAAGAAAATGTCTTCCCCTGCCGCGATGCCGTTCAAGGTGTTGCCGCCATTGCTGCCGGTGACGACGCGCACCGCTTCCGAACGCGCCTCGTTGAAATTGCCGGCGGCATCGATGTATTGCAGCGTCAATTGCACGAATACGACGCTGTTGTTCGGCAGCACCAGATTGCCATCCGCGTCGAACGTGGCGCCCAGCGCCGGCGCGTCCACGAACGAGCCGGGCGTCCCATCGGGCGAGACCTGCCACGCCATGAACGAAGCGCCCGGCAGGTCCCCGTCGGGGTCGACCAGGGTGTTAAACGCGGTCACCGTCGCTGTGTTGACGCCAGCGAGCGGTCGCACCGCCAAGAGCCCGATCGGCGCGGCGAGCGCGACTTCCGGGAAACTGGTGGTGAAGTTCTGCGCATCCGTATAGGTCGCCACCGCACTAAGCACGTGGCCGACATCGGCGGCGGTGACCAAGTAATTCGGGTCGCCGACGGTCACGCCCAGCGAAACGCCGTCGCGGAACCATTCATAGGTCGCGGAAGCAAAATCCCACTCGCCGTCGGGATCGACGCCGATGAGCGCGGTGAGCGTGCTCCCGGCCGCCGCTGTGCCAGTGATGGAGAACGGCGCTTGGCCATCGTCCACCGCTTGCACGTCGAACCTGACTTCGCCCGGTGCGCTGTTGAGCTGGCCGTCGAACACGGTGAAGTTGAAGCCTGCGCCGGCAGGCAGCGTTGAGCCGGCGAACTCGCTACCGTCTGCAATGAAGGCGAATGCGCCCGTCGATTGATTGAACGCGGTCACCGTCCCGCCAAAGACCGAGCCGGCCACCAGCCGGAACGCGAACGGCGTGCCGTCTGGGTCGGAGCCCGTGAGCGCGCCCGAGAAGGTGTCGGCGCCGCCGTTGACGCCGTCGCCCTCTTCGATGGATTGCGGCGCAAACGCACCCGCGATCGGCGCGCGATTGCCCTGCTGCACGTTGATGATGAAAGTGTCGGTGATCGACAGCGCCGCACCGACCGCGGGGATATCGGTGGCGGTAACGCGGATGGTGATCGGCCCGAGTGGCGCGACCAAGGCATCGGCGACGCCGTTGAGATCGGGGTCGTACATCACGAACCCGCCGGTCACCGCCCCGGGCGCGCCTTGCAGCACAAACACGAGGCCGCCTGCCGCCGCACTGCCATCGAGCGCTTGGCCGTTGCCCAAGGCCGCCGTGTAGATCAGGGCCGCGGGGGCGGTTTCGTTGTCGCCAAAATTAGTGGTCAAATTCAGGAACAGGTTGAGCACGTTGCCGGTGCGCGCATTGGTGTCCGGTAGGCCGGGCGGATTTTGCTGCTGATTGATGAACGGCGCGGTGTTGACCGTTACGTTCGGGGCCAGCAGAGCGGTGGCCAGCGAGAACGCCTGCTCGTGGAAGCCGAGGCCGTCCGTGTAGGTCATGAACAGACGCAGCCCATTGCCTATTTGCGCATTGGTGGGCGTAAAGGTGAGGCTGTTGGCGCCCGCGATATCGACCCAGGTGAAGCCGCCGTTCGCGGTGATTTGCTGGTCCTGCCATTGGTAGCGCACGGAGCCCGGAACGATGCCGTCGGCGTCGGCGATGGTGTCGGTGGCGGTGATCGGCGTCCCGACCGTCGCTTCTACGATCGTTGTCGCCGGGTCATCCGCCGCCGTCGCCAAGGTCAGCGCGCCGGTCGGAGTCGCGTTCTCGTTGGGCCCAGGCGCCAAGCCAAGCAGCTGATTGAGGGTGAAGGTGCCGTCAGAGAATTGCAGCCGCTCGATGTTGCGAATGCGGTCGACGCCTTCGTTGACCCGCTGGGGCACGCCCAAGACGTTGACGCCCGGCGTCACCGAAATTTGCGTCACGGTGTAGAAGCCCTGCGCGTCTGGAACGGCGCTGATGACGTAGTTCGCCAGCACGTCGTTATAGACCGCCGTGTCGACGTCGCCGTCGGTGATGTCGAAGAAGATGTCGCGGGTGATCTCGCTGCCGGCGAAGATGGCGCCGTTAGCGTCGCGGGTCAGATCGACGTGCAGCCAAGCGTCGCCGTCGAGGATGTCGTCGCCGGCGCGGCCTTCGATCCGATCGCTGCCGTCGCCGCCAAGCAAGATGTTGCCGGTGTCGAAGAACACCGGGCCCGGCGCGAAGAAGCCGGACAGCCCGAAGATCAGATCGACATTTTCGAGCGTGTTGAACACGCTTGCCGCGCCGCCAACGCGCAGGCCGGTGACAGGATCGACAGTGAGGGTGTCGATCGTGCCCTTCAGCACGTCGTTGAAAGCCGAGCCGCTCAGCGCCTCGGTTTCGAGGAAGAAATCGCGCACGGCGTCGCCTGCCGGCACCGTCTGGTCTGGAACAAACTCGCGCCGTTCCATATCGACGCTGACGCCGTTCTGCGTTTTTTCGAACGAGGCCCAGTCAAAGCCTAGCTTGCCCAGGAAGCGGTCGAAGCCGCCCTCGCCCAGCATGATGTCGTCGCCGGAGAAGCCGACCATCTTGTCGCCGTTTGCGCCGCCGTCGAGCACGTCGTTGCCGCCATAGAGCGGAACTTGCCCGGTGGGCGCTCCGACATCGCCGACAAGGCCGTCGCCGCCGTCGCCGCCGGACAACCAGTCGTCGCCATCGTTGCCCATTAGCGCGTCGTCGCCTTCGTCTCCGAAGATGATGTCGTTGCCGGCGCCGCCTAGGCCCTCGTCCCCAAGGATGGAATTGCCGAGGTGGATCAGGTCGTTGCCGTCATTGCCGAAAACGATGTCGTCGCCTGAGCCTGCGTCGATGGTGTCGTTGCCGTCATCGCCGTGGATGATATCGTCGCCGCTGCTGTCCTGAATGAGGTCGTTGCCGGCGCCGCCATAGAGAAAATCGTTGCCGTTGCCGCCGTCGATCCAATCGTCGCCCTCGTCGCCATAGACGGTGTCGTCATCGGCTTGGCCCGCTTGCAGGCGGTCGTTCCAGGGGGTGCCGCCGAGCACCATGGTGTTGCCGAAGAAATTGTCGTCGCCGATGAAGTGCACTGTGCCGTCCGCAAGCACTTCAACCAGCAGATTGCCGGCAATGCCGTTGCGCAGCCAAGTGGAGGGATCGGTGGCGATCCTTATGTCGTCGGCAGTGTTGGGCACGCCATCGGCGCCGGCGCCGGCGCTCTGGAACGACCCATCCGGGTTCCTGAGGAAATAATTCGACGCCTCGACCGTATATTCCGGCGTCAAGAAGATGCTCGCCGGCAAGTGCTTGATGCCGGTGTTCAACATTATCAATTCGGCGAACGAAGAGCCTTCGACCTGGGTGCCGAACTCAATGCCTTCGACGCGCGGAAGATAATAAAGGCGGTCGCCATCCTGCAACGCCTCCATCTGGGTTTCGAACACAAAGTTGAAGGTCGAGCCGAGCAGACCTCCGAACAAATTTTGCTTCTCAGCCAAGCCCCCGATCCAAAGATCGATGGCGTCGACCCCGGTGATATTGCCGGTGCTCCACCCAGCGTGTTGGGCGAGCGGGTTGTCGAGGCCGCCGGTGGTGAACGTATCGTCGGCGGTGTGCAGCACGCCGTCATTGCCAACGCCGTGGACGGCGTTTGCGTAGCCGCCGAGGCTGTGCAGGAAGTCGAAGGCGTCCTGGCTGAAGCTCGCGCTTCCGAGCGCGGCGTTGTCGACCAGCGCCTGCGCGGCGGCGCGGCGGTCGGCGAGCGAGCCGGTTATGGAGGCGTGCGTGCCGTAAGCGGCTATGAAGTTCACCAGCGATTCCGGGTGCTTCAGGAATTGGCCGAACTCGTCCCAGCTCGCGTATGGCCTCAGCGACGTATCGCCGGTGCCGCCAGTGTTGAGCTGCGTGAAGATCTGGTTGCGCAGCAGGTTGAGCGGGGGCACGCCGGTGTCGCGGCCGCGGGCGATATTGAGCGCGGCGAGGTCGATCGGCAGGCCGACCAGGTTGTTGCGCAGCGCGCCGGTGACGAATTCATCGATCTCGTTGCCGATCTGGTTGACCGAACCGAGGACGATATTGGCGGTGGCGTCGGACCCATCGCCCGCGAACATCATCGGATTGAGGAATGCCTGGATCAGGCCGACATCGTTGAGGACGGGATCGCCGTTGGCGTCGAGCATCGGCGTGCCGGCCAGCGGATTGGGCCGGCCGGTATTGACACTGGTGGGCACGCCATTGGCGTCTAGGAACGCCTCCTGCATCACGTACCGGTTGACCATTTCGTCCAGCATGGAGTGGCCGAAGCGGTAGACTGCGTGCGCGAATTCGGCGGTAATCGCGGGATCGAGCGCGATATCGTTGTTGCCGAATAGATGGATGTTGGGAGACACCTTGCGAGCGAATTCCTCGAACACGATATGCTGGTATTGGGTCTCTGTCGCGAACTTGGCGGCCTGAAACAGACGTTGGCCGTTGAATTCGTTGTCGTCGATGCCATCGGCAAGGTTGGCGCCGGGCAGTGTCCAGTCTGTTGCGAACGCAGTGTCACCATTGGCAAGCTCGGCGCGCACCATCGCCTTGATCAATTCGATCTGGCGGTTGTGCTCGCTGTGGAAGATTTCGTGTACCGCCGTGAGACCGATATTCTCGTTCACCCGACCGTCGCCGGCGATGTAGTGGCGGTTGAGCAAATCGACATCGAAATTGCCCGCGCCAATGGGCGTTTCGGCCCCATCGATGCGGCCATTGCCGTTGGTGTCGTTGATAATGCCGTCGCTGACACCGTTGAGGAACGCCCCGGTCTGCGAGTTCACCGGATTGGCGGTGTGAGCGATATCGTTGAGGAACGCGTGGCCAATCCGCGCGGCGCCGGCCGTGGTGATGGCGTTGATCGAGCCGTCCGGGTTTACGGTGCCGGAAACGGTGACGTCGTCGTCGGTGCCGAACAGGCCATCGCCGCCGGTCCCAACAACCAATTGCGCCAATCCTGTCACAGGATCGGGAATGAAATTGCCGTAGGCGTCGGTCTTGATCAGCGGAATGTCCACCACGTCGATGGTGTCGTTCAGGATAATGCCGAGCTTCAGCGCATTTGCCTTCACATCGGCCCAGGTAGCCATCGCATGGCCGTCAGCGCCATTGAGCAACTTGCCGGTGGAAACCGTGACCCACCCATCGGCCGTCGCGCCGTTGCTGTCGAAACGCGCGTATTCGCGCAGGAACACTTGGTGGGCGGGGTGCGAGGAATAGGTCTGGTTCTGATCGACGAAGGGTGTCGTCGTGTTTTGGGCTTCGTGGGCGGTGTCGTCGGCATCGCCGAAGATGCCGTTGGCGCCGGGTCCATTGAACTGGGTCGCCCGCGTCAGCATCATGAATTGCTGACCCGGGTTGGTAATTTCGTCGCCGGTACCGGCGATCCCATCGGGGCCTACCAGGATCAACGGATCGTCGGCCTGGAGCGGCATGAAGACGAAGCCGTTGCCGCCCTTGCTTACAAGATCGAGCCCGTGATCGAAAAACTGGCCGAAGAAGGTGAACCACGAATTGAACGGCGCCGAGAGGCCGGCGTCTGGCGTGACGTTGGCGATGAACAGATTGCCCGACGCATCGACGCCCGGGGGGATCGCCACGTTGTTGGTGAGGTATTGCGGATTGGATAGGCTCTCAGGCAGGGCGGGATTGAAAGCCGGGTTCAGCACCGCGGCGTGTTGGTAGAGGTAGCCCGTGCCCGGCGTGGAATTGTTGTGGGCTGCGACCGCGGCGGCGTTGTTGACGGTCTGATCGGCGATCAGGTTCGAGATGATGCGGGGATCGGCGTCAAATACGAAGCCGCCAGTTTGGGTGTACGAGGTGGCATCGCCTACCGATTGTCCGCCAGGCCCGTCGAGATCGACGCTGTAGGTGTCGCCATTCTGCAGAAATTGATCGCCAATGCGCGGGAAAAGCCGGTCGGCCGAACCGAACGCGCCGCTGCCGGGCACGCTGTTGTTGTTCTGGCCGTTGACCTGGCGTAGACCGAAAGCGAGGTGCGGGCTGAGCGGCGGCTGGCCGTTCTCCGCCATCAAGATTTGACGCAGAATATGCTCAAGATCGATTCTATTGAACTTTGCCATCTTTGATCCCCAGGCCACGACGCACCGCCGGTGCATGTCGATTTCGTCATCAAGGGAATAAAATCGCGCGAGGGCCAGGACGCTCAACCCCCGCACTGTCGGGCATGAAGTTCGGCGCGGGATACACGATCTGAATTCGGAGTCGCGGCGCTGCGCGCGCGCTTCACTCACCACCGCTCGGCTATCGCGCGCGGTGGCAAAAGGGGCGTCCTACCCCATTTTTTCGCCCTAAGTTGGGGATTTTGGCGCTCTTGCACGCCCCGTTTGCAGCATCCATTCGATGGCGTATTTGGCGCAAACGACTCCGATTTGGGAGTTATGGTTACAATCTCGCGCGGCTGGAGAACATCATGCTTAACGCCCGCCGCTTGCACTAGGCCAACATTACACAAAACCCCGTTTCGGTCGCTCGGCGGCCCCGGGAGACCCAATCCGCTCCCCCAGGACTTCCCCTCCGGCGCGCGGAAAAATGGGGTGATCGAGAGCGCCGCGAGCACCGCTTCGGGACCCGGACCGGGCGGCCCCCTTGCGAGTGAAATCTAGCTTTGACGGGCGTCCGCGCCGCGTCCAAATCGAACGCCCAAGCCCATGCCCCGCACCCGCCTCTACCTTATCACCCCGCCGGCGCTCGACCTTGCATCTTTCCCGCGCGCGCTCGCGGACGCGCTCGCTGGCGGGGATGTGTCGGCGGTGCAGCTGCGCTTAAAGGGCGTTAACGATGACGAAATCCTGCGCCTTGGCGCGGCGCTCAAGCCTCTCGTACAAGATTGCGGCGCGGCCTTCATCGTGAACGACAGACCCGACCTCGCCGCCAAGCTCGACGCCGACGGCGTGCATGTCGGGCAGGCCGATGCGAGTTACGCTACCGCCAGAGCTGCGCTCGGCGGCGACAAAATCGTCGGCGTCACCGCGCACAATTCGCGCCACCTCGCCATGGAAGCAGCCGAAGCCGGGGCCGATTATGTGGCGTTCGGCGCGTTCTACGCGACCGCGACGAAGCAGCCGGCGCATTGGGCCGAGCCGGAGATTCTCGAAATCTGGGCGGCAATCGCCACCACGCCGTGCGTCGCCATCGGTGGCATCACCATCGCCAACGCCGAGCCCCTGGTGCGGGCGGGCGCTGATTTTCTGGCCGTGAGCGGCGGCGTATGGGAGCATGCGGAGGGCCCGCGCGCGGCGGTGGCCGCTTTCAATGCGCTGTTTGACGAACTCGTGACTTAGCCGCGGCGGGAACCGTTGCCGCTGGCCTTGCCAAGGCGCATGCTTGGCGGGCGACACCATCGAGGGACCCCCATGGCGGACGATCTCCCAGGCTTGCTCAACCTCACCCCGCTCAATCCCGAATTCCGCGACGATCCGCACCGATTGCTGTCGCGCCTGCGCGAGCAATGCCCGGTGCGGCGCGATGAATTGGCCGGCACGTTCATGCTCTCGCGCTTCAAGGATGCGCGCGCGGTGCTGAACGACCGCACGCTCTGGCGCGCACCGGACAAAGCGGAGCCCTCGGCTACGTTCAGCCGCCTGTTGGAAACATTCGAAGAGGATCCCGACACGGGCGAAAGGCGCGCCACGACTATCCTGCTGATGGACGATCCCGATCACGGCCGCGTGCGCGGGCCGTTTGCGCAGGCGCTGTACGCGCGCGCCGCTAAATGCCGTCCACAAGTGGAGGCGATCGTCGATGAAACGATGGATGCGCTCGAATGCGGTTTCGACGTGCTGAACGATTTCGCTATCCCGATACCGATCGATGTGATCGGGGCTTTGCTTGGCGTTGACCGCGCGCGAAGGCTAGAGTTCCGCGACTGGTCGGAAGGCGCGATCCAGACGCTCAATCCATTGCGCACGCCGCAGCAGACCGCGCATATGATGGCCGCCACCGCCGCGCTCGATGCGCATTTCGATGCGCTGATGAGCGCGCGGCGCAAAACTCCCCAGGACGATCTGATCACCGACATGGTGGCCCTGCAAAACGAAGGCGCGCCGCTTTCCAACCGCGAAATTCGCCGCAATCTGATCGGGCTATTGGTGGCCGGAAACCTCACTACCAGCGACCTGATCGGCAATGGCGTGCATTTGTTGCTGACCCATCCCGGCGAACTGGCGAAGTTCAAGGCCGATCCAAGCCTCGCCAGCGCCATGGTAGAGGAAATCCTGCGTTACGCGTCCCCGGTTGAGATCACTGGGCGCGTCGCCTCGCGCGACATGGAAATCGGCGGCTGCCCGATAAAGCCGGCGCAAGCGATGGTGGCGTTGCTGCGCGCGGCCAACCGCGACCCCGAACAGTTTGAAAACCCGAACGCGTTCGACATCACCCGCAAGCCCGGCCCGCACATGGCCTTTGGCGGCGGTTCGCACATCTGCATCGGCGCGCCGCTGGCGCGGCTGGAAGCCCAAGTCGCATTCACGCGGCTGTTCCAGCGCTTCCCCGATCTGCGCCTAGCGCGCCCAGGGGAAGCCCCGCCCAAGCGCATGCTGCCGTTCTTCAACGGCTTCGAGCGGCTGGATGTGCTGATCTGAGACTTACGCCCTCGCTTGCCGCGAAACCCAGGCATAGCTCGCCGCCAGCAGCGCCGCGAACAGTCCCGCCGCGATCCAGCGCGACGCGGCGGCGAATTCCGGACCGACGATGGCGATCGGCGCGGGATTGTTGGTCGCCACGATCAAGCCGGCGTTGAGGATGCCGAGCAAGCTCTCGCCCACGATGAGCCCGCACGCGAGCAACACGCCGAAACGTTTGGCCATTTCCGCGTTAGGATGTTTTTCCACGGCGCGGTTATAGAACCAGCCAACAATGGCGCCGACGATGACAGGTTCGGTGGCGTCCATCGGCAGATACATCCCGATGCCGACCGCGAGCGGGGGAATGCGCATCTGCCTCAACGCACCCAGAATCTCATCGACGAAAATCAGGGCGCCGCCGATGCCCGCGCCGATGGCGATCAGGTTCCAATCCAGCTCGGCGTTCAACACGCCGCGCGCCAGCGTGGAGATCAAAGCCGCTTGTGGCGCGCCCAAGGGCTCGGCGGCGATTGCCGCGCGGTTCGGATCGCCGGGGAAACCGTAAGCCTGGTTCAGAAGATCGAGCACCGGGCCGATCACCGCCGCGCCCGCGAGCACGCCGACGATCAAAGCGACCTGCTGGCGCCATGGCGAAGCGCCCACCAATTGGCCGGTTTTCAGATCCTGGAGATTGTCGTTGGAAATTGTGGCGATCGAGAACACGATGGCTACCGTGAACAGCGCGAACGCCACCAAAGCATCGGTCGCGCCCACGCCAAGCGCCGGCAGCGCGAACACCGCCAACAGCAACGCGCCTGAGACAATCGCCAGAATGCCGATGCCAGAGACGGGGCTGTTGGACGCGCCGATCAGCCCCGCCATGTACCCGGCGACGGTGGCGATGAAAGCGCCAACCACAATCGCGAAGAGCACCCCGCCCAGCACCAATTGCCACGTCATGGCGCTCAACGCGCTGTCTTGTACGAAACCGTAGAGCAGCGCACCGATGGCGGCGAGGCATGCCACGCTAACAAGCGCGATCACGCCGATTGGTATGTCGTGATCTGTAGGCGCCCCAGTGTTCGCCCCCGCGCCTGCGCGCATGGTGTCGGCGATGCCCTTGGCGACCGGGCCCACCAATTTGACCAGGCTCCAGATCGCCGCGACGCCAATCGCGCCAGCGCCAATGAAACGCACCTGGTTGCGGAACACATCCTCCCCGACCGCCGCGATGTCGCCGGCTTGGCCCGCGGTCAGGAAAGGCATAAGCCCCGCCCACGAGATCAGCAGGCCAACCAGCATGGCCATGCCAACCGAAATGCCAACCAAATGCCCCGCGCCGACAAGCGCCAGCGAAAATCCAACAGTCACGCCGCTGATCCCGGCGCCAGCGCGAAACCAGCTTTGCACGGTCGCGGCCGCCAGGCCGGTGAAGCTCACAATCTGCGCGCCGGCGGCGACAACTGCGCCGAACAGCACCACCAACGGTCCGCGCACGCGTTCGAGCCCGTTTTGCGGCGCTTCATCGCCGGTGGCGCCGACTTTTAGCACTTCCGCCGCGGCCACCCCCTCGGGGAATGGCAGCGGCGAATTCGCCACCAAAGCGCGCCGCAGCGGGATCGAGAACAGCACCCCGAGCACGCCGCCAAGCGCGCAGACCAAGAACGTCGTCCAGAACGGAAAACCCCGCCACCACCCGACCATCACCAGCCCGGGCAACACGAAGATAATCGCCGACAGCGTGCCCCCCGCGGAGGCCACGGTTTGCACAATGTTGTTTTCGCGGATGGAACCGGTGTTGAAGAGCCGGAATATGCCCATCGAGATGACAGCGGCGGGGATCGAGGACGCAACCGTTATCCCCACGCGCAGCCCGAGATAGATGTTGGCGGCGGTGAAGACGATGGCGATCACCGCACCCAAAATAAGCGCGCGCAGCGAGAGTTCGGATCGAGACATGGGTCCCCCTTGGGCGCCAGCTTAGAACGGTTTTGCCGCGAGCGGTATCAAGTTGGCGCCCGTGCTATCCGCTGCGAGGGAAGCAATCATCACCGCAAGTAAACACGTGCGCGTCCCTCGCCCCTTGCGGGGGAGGTGGCGAGCGCATGCGAGCCGGAGGGGGGTAACGGCGGCGCTCTCTCAGGGTGAGTTTGTGATCGGCGCGAACTCCCCAACCACGGCGCCGTACCCCCACCCCCTGCCCCCTCCCCGCAAGGGGGAGGGGGACGTATTCGCCATCCACTCACATTATTCGCCCAAGCGCAGCCCATCGACGCGATCGCCACCGTGCCCGATGGTCCGCCCATCCGCTTCCGCTGGCGGCGTGTGCTGCATGAAGTTACGCGCGCGGAAGGGCCCGAGCGCATCGCCGGCGACTGGCTGAAGCGCGAGCCCACGCGCGACTATTACCGCGTCGAGGACAAGCAAGGCCGCCGCTACTGGCTCTATCGCGAGGGCTTCTATGGAGATGACGAAACGCCGCGCTGGTTTGTGCATGGGTTGTTTGCATGAGCGCCTTTGCCGAACTTTGTGCGTCCACCAATTTCTCCTTCCTGCGTGGGGGTTCGCATCCCGAGGAGATGGCCGCGCAGGCGAAAGCTCTAGGACTTGCCGGGCTTGGTGTTGCTGACCGCAACACGCTGGCGGGCGTGGTGCGCGCGCATGTTGCGGCGAAAGAGCAGGGGTTGCGCCTGATCGTCGGCGCGCGGCTCGTGTTCGAGGATGGCGCGCCCGACTGCATCGTCTATCCGCACGACCGCGCTGCTTACGCGCGCCTAACTCGTTTGCTGACGCGTGGAAATCTCCGCGCGCCGAAGGGCGAGTGCTGGCTCACGTTTGCGGATTTTCTGGAGCATGCGGAGGGGTTGAGGACGATTGTTCTCCCGGGGCGTGACCTCCCCCCTTGCGGGGGAGGTGGCCGCGAAGCGGCCGGAGGGGGGGCGGCGCAGGATATGGCGCAAGCGGCGCCGTCGCGGTTTCTTCTACACCGCCCCCCACCCGTCGCCCTGCGGGCGACACCCTCCCCGCAAGGGGGAGGGAATATGACGGCACATCTTTCCGCCATCCGCGAAGCGTGCGGCCAAGTCTGGCTCGCCGCGCCGATGCGTTTCGATGGCGAGGATCGCAGGCGCCTGCGTGTGTTGAAGGAGATCGCGCAGCAAACTGGCGCGCGCCTTCTCGCCACCACCGAGCCGCTCATGCATGCGCCCGAGCGGCGCCCGCTTCTGGATGTGCTCACCTGCATTCGCGAGAAAACCACGCTGGCGAGCGCGGGCACGCTGCTCGCCAAGAATTCCGAGCGGCATCTTAAGACGGCTGCGGAAATCGCACGCCTCTACGCCGATGCGCCCGAAGCGGTGCGTGAGAGCCTGCGCCTCATGGAAAGCGTCGACTTCTCCATGGACGATCTGCGCTACGAATATCCGGAGGAAACCGCTGAGGGTTTCGCCGATCCGCAAAGCGCGCTGGAAGCACTGTCGTGGGCGGGGGCGCGCCAGCGCTACCCTGAGGGCGTGCCAGAAAAAGTAGAGACCTCGCTCAAGCGCGAGCTTTCCATCGTCGCCAAGCTCAAATACGCGCCGTATTTCCTCACGGTCGCCGATATCGTGAAGTTCGCGCGCTCCGGCTTCGACAAGGACGGAAACAGGATCGACCCCATCCTCTGCCAAGGCCGCGGTTCGGCGGCTAATTCCAGCATCTGCTATGTGCTCGGCGTCACCGAGGTCGACCCCGCCACCAACGAACTCTTGTTCGACCGCTTCGTTTCCGAAGAACGCAACGAACCGCCAGACATCGACATCGATTTCGAGCACGAGCGGCGCGAGGAAGTGATCCAGTACATTTACAAGAAATATGGGCGCGACCGCGCTGGATTATCGGCGGTGGTGATCTGCTATCGCGGCCGCAGCGCTATCCGCGAAGTGGCAAAGACGTTTGGCTTCTCCGAGGACCGCATCGGCGCGCTTTCCAAGGCTCTGCATCATTGGTCCGCCGGCGTCAGCGCGCGTGACCTCAAAGAGCAGGGGCTCGATGTTTCCGACCCGCATTTGGCGGCGTGCGTAAAGCGCGCGCGCGAACTGCACGGCTTTCCGCGCCATCTTTCGCAACATGTCGGCGGCTTCGTCATCACTCGCGAGAAATTGCATGACGTCGTGCCGATCCAGAACGCGGCGATGGAAGAGCGCACGGTGATCGAATGGAACAAGGACGATCTGGAGGCGCTGGGGCTGTTGAAGGTCGATGTGCTGGGGCTTGGGATGTTGAGCTGCTTGAAGAAAGCGCTCGATATGATGGAGCGGTGTTATCCGGAATGGCGCAGTGAACCCTCTCCCCCCTTGCGGGGGGTCGATGCACTGCATCGACGGCAGGGTGAGGGGGGGCGTGCCAACACGCAAGCGGCGGGTGTGTTGGATCGCCCCCCGCCCCCCAACCCCCTCCCCGCAAGGGGGAGGGGGAGTCCGCCTGCACTCACCCTCTCCGTCTTCTCTCCCCCCGACGATCCGCGCGTGTATTCCATGCTGCAGCGCGCGGATTCAGTCGGCGTGTTCCAGGTAGAGAGCCGGGCGCAGATGTCGATGCTGCCGCGCTTGAAGCCGAAGAATTTCTACGACCTCGTCATCGAAGTGGCGATCGTGCGCCCGGGGCCGATCCAGGGCGGCATGGTGCATCCGTATTTGCGACGGCGGCAGGGGCTGGAGCCGGTGTCTTATCCTTCGCCGGAACTGGAAGCAGTGTTGAAGCGCACGCTCGGCGTCACCTTGTTTCAAGAACAAGCGATGCAAATCGCCATCGTCGGCGCCGGCTTCTCTCCACCCGAGGCAGACAAACTCCGCCGCGCCATGGCGACGTTCAAACGCGTCGGCACGATAGGCACGCTGAAGGCAAAATTCATCGATGGCATGATCGCCAACGGTTATCGGCATGAGTTTGCCGAGGCGAGCTTCCGCCAGATCGAAGGCTTCGGCGAGTACGGGTTCCCGGAGAGCCATGCGGCGAGCTTTGCTTTGCTTGTGTACGCCTCGTGCTGGCTCAAATGCCGTTATCCCGACGTGTTCGCGGCGGCTTTGCTCAACGCCCAGCCGATGGGGTTTTACGCGCCGGCGCAGATTGTACGCGACGCGATCGAGCATGGCGTCGAAGTGCGCGCCATCGATGTGAACCTGTCAGATTGGGATAACACGCTTGAGCCGGGCCCAGTCGCCGCGCGGCGCCTGCACGCGCGCCATCGCGAGATGGAAGGCGATATCCGCTCCACGCATGCACTGCGTTTGGGGTTCCGCCAGGCTAAGGGGCTGAAGCAGGAAGAATTGGAACAGCTCGTGGCGCGACGGGGCAGGGGTTACGATTCCGTCCGTGATGTGTGGCTGCGCAGTGGGTTGCCTGTTTCCACTATCCAGCGGCTTGCCGATATCGATGCGTTTCGTTCGCTTGGCTTGGATCGCCGCGACGCGCTCTGGGCCGCGCGCGGGCTGAACCGGGTGGGCGGGCAAGAGGATTTGCCGTTGTTTGCGGAGGGAGTACATCCCCCGCCCCCTCGCGGGGCGGGGGTAGGGGGTGGGGGGCGTGCAAACGATCCGACGTTAGACGCGTCGGCCCGCCCCCCCTCCGGCCGCTTCG
>DPWD01000068.1:2929-5807 GCA_003526465.1 Hyphomonadaceae bacterium | reverse complement strand
CGCCGAGCGCGATTGCCAGCGCATCGCCGGGGACGAAAACGCGGCTCATCGCATCGCCTCGATGTCGGCGATCAGGCGCGCAGGCTCAACCCGTGCGCTCGGCGCGCCATTGACCAAGGCCGCGGGCGCGGCCGCACATAGGCCAAGGCAATAGACCGGTTCAATGGTCACCGAACGGTCGCCATTTGTGTCGCCCCAACCGAGTTTGAAATGGCGCAGCACAATCTCGCCCAATTCGCGCCCGCCCATGGCCTGGCACGCTTCGGCGCGGCAGAGCCGCACGACGATCCTTCCCGCCGGCTCTCGGCGAAAATCGTGGTGGAAACTAATGACGCCATGCACTTCCGCGCGCGAAAGATTTAGCGCTTCGGCGATGAGGGGCGTGGCGGCCTCAGGGATGCAGCCGTATTCCGCGTTGAGCGCATGCAGGATGGGCAGCAGCGGCCCTTCGAGCTTTGCATGCGCGCGAACAATCGCTTCCGCTTGGGATGGGTCCCACGTCTTGGTCAATCGCTCGCCTCCGGACCGCGCATTTCTAGAACCAATAGGGCGGGGATGAAAGCAGCGTTAAGGCCATTGCCTGGGCTGGCGATTTCCAGCAAGAACTCCCGCCACTTGGGGAGGCGCGGCGATGTCGCAGGCACGAGCTCTCAGCAATATCGAGATAGCCCAAAGCGCGCGCATGCGCCCGATTGGCGAGATCGCGGCCAAGCTGGGGATACCGGAGGACAGCATCGAGCCCTATGGGCGCTTCAAGGCGAAGGTTGCGCTCGATTACTTGCGCACGCTGGAAGGCCGTCCCGATGGCAAGCTGATCCTAGTCACGGCGATCTCGCCGACCCCGGCGGGCGAGGGAAAAACCACCACCACGGTGGGCTTGGGCGACGCGCTCAACCTCATAGGCAAGAGGGCGATGATCTGCTTGCGCGAGCCGGCGATGGGGCCGGTGTTCGGCGTCAAGGGCGGCGCGGCCGGGGGCGGTTACGCGCAAGTGGTGCCGATGGAGGACATCAACCTCCACTTTACTGGCGATTTCGCGGCCATCGCCCAGGCGCACAACCTGCTCTCCGCCATGGTCGACAATCACATCCACTATGGCAACGAGCTTGGCTTCGATCTGCGGCGGGTCAGCTGGCGGCGCGTGGTGGATTGCAACGACCGCGCCTTGCGGGACATTACTATCGGGCTTGGCGGGCCGTCGAACGGGTATCCGCGTCAGGACGGCTTCGACATCGTGGTCGCTTCCGAAGTAATGGCGATCTTCTGCCTCGCCACCTCTCTCGCCGACCTCAAGGAGCGCCTCGGCGCCATTATCGTCGGCCATACGCGCAAGCGCGAGCCGATCCGCGCCAGCGATCTGAAGGCCCACGGCGCCATGGCCGTGCTGCTGAAGGACGCCATCGCGCCAAACCTGGTGCAAACGCTCGCCAACAATCCGGCTTTCATTCACGGCGGCCCCTTCGCCAATATCGCGCACGGCTGCAATTCCGTTACCGCGACGAAAGCGGCGCTGAAGCTTGCGGACTACGTAGTCACCGAAGCCGGGTTTGGCGCCGATCTGGGCGCGGAGAAATTCATCGACATCAAATGCCGCAAGGCCGGACTCAAGCCGGCTGCGGCGGTGATCGTGGCCACCGTGCGCGCGCTCAAGTATCACGGCGGCGTCGAGGTCGAGGCCTTGGCGCAGGAGAACCTTGCCGCGCTCGCCAAGGGGATGAGCAATCTCCAACGTCATGTCGAGAATGTTGGCGTCAAGTTCGGGTTGCCGCTGGTTGTCGCGATCAATCAGCGCGCCGAAGACAGCCTCGCCGAAATCGCAGCCTTGTTGGAATGGGGCGCGCGCAACGACACGCCGGTCGTTCTTGCTCGCCATTACGCAGAAGGTGGCAAGGGCGCGACCGAATTGGCGGAAAAGGTCGTCGCGCTGAGCGAACGCCCGTGCGTCGTGAAGCCGCCCTATGAGGATGCAACCCCGCTTTGGGAAAAAATGAAGCGCGTCGCCACCGAGATTTACGGCGCCGCCGATATCACCGCCGACACTTCCATTCGCAAGCAGATCAAGGAATTGCAGCAGGAAGGGTATGGCCATTTCCCCATCTGCGTGGCGAAGACTCAGTATTCATTCTCGACCGACCCCAAGCTGCGCGGCGCGCCCTCCGGGCATGCTGTGAACATCCGCGAGGTGCGCTTGGCGGCAGGCGCGGAATTCATCGTCATGGTGTGCGGGGACATCATGACCATGCCCGGCCTGCCCAAGACGCCGGCCGCCGCGAGCATCGATGTCGATGAGAGCGGGAAGATCGTGGGCATGTTCTGAGCTGAGCGGTGCCGCGCAGGTTCCAGGGAATCGAAGACAATGGCAGAGAATGAGGCGGCCCTCCGCCGGAGGGCCCGGGAGGCCGCCATCATGAGCGACACAAGCGGCTTCGCGCGGCGGGCGGCGGCGCCCATTTTCATGCTGGCGCTGTTTTCGAGTGCTGCGCTCATCTTCGTGCTGCAGCCCCTGTTCGCGCGCATGGTAACCCCGCTTCTGGGTGGCAGCCCGCAGGTCTGGAACACGTCCATGGCGTTCTTCCAGGGCGCGCTGCTGGCAGGCTACCTCTACGCCCATTTACTGGCGCGGCTGAGGGACCTGCGGCTGCAGGCATTGATCCACGCACTGGCGCTCGCCGCGGCTTGGCTGGTGTTGCCGGTGCAGGTGTCGCAAGCGTTCGGACCGCCAAACTCCACGCAGCCCGCGCTGTGGCTGATCGGCGTGCTGACGCTCTCAGTAGGCGCGCCGTTCGCCGTCGCCAGCGCAACCGCGCCCTTGTTGCAGGCCTGGTACGCGCGCAGCGGCCGCGCCGATGCGCACGATCCGTACTACCTCTATACCGCA
>DPWD01000068.1:0-2840 GCA_003526465.1 Hyphomonadaceae bacterium | reverse complement strand
CTCGCCGCGTGGGCTGCGATTGCTGCCAGGGGCGGGGCAGGCGCCATCGAGCATGACGCCACACCCGCGCCCACCTGGGTTCAGCGCGGCTATTGGATGGCGGGGGCCGCCGTGCCCTCGGCGCTGTCGCTGGGCGTCACTTTGCATATTTCGACAGATGTGGCGTCCGCGCCGATGCTGTGGGTTATTCCGCTGGCGCTATACCTGCTCACCTTCGTGATTGCGTTCGCGCGCGGTACCGAGAAAATTGGCGCAGTAGCGCGCTTCATCCATCCGGTCGCGCTCGCGCTGCTGGTGGTTTCCTATTACGCATCCAGCGAGTGGCCGTTGTCGGTGGCGCTCATTCTTGTGGGCTTTTTCTTCTCGGCGCTGGTGTGCCATTTCGCGCTTGCACGGTCGCGGCCCGCCGCAGATCGGTTGACCGAGTTCTATCTGTACGTTTCGCTGGGCGGCGTTGTAGGCGGCGCCTTCGCCGCGCTTGCAGCCCCGGCGATCTTCAACAATGTCTACGAATACCCGCTGGCGCTTGCGGCGGCGTGTCTGTTCCGCCCGCGTGCGACGCACCTCATGCCCCGCCTTCAAGACGCGTCGTTCGCCGCTGCCGTCGCGGTGGGCGTTGTCGCCTTGGTCTTGGCGCCCATCGGACCGTTGGGCGCGACCATGGTCATGGGCGCGCTTGGCGCCGCGGCCTCGATGATTGCGGCGGGATGGGGCGGGGGCGACAATCGCGCCGCGACATTGCGCTATGCCGCACTGGCCGCGTCGGCTTTGCATGCGTTGGTCGTGCTCTACGTGGCGTTCAATTCTGGCTCGATTTTTACGCACGCCACGGGCGCGAACGCGTTCACGATTGCGCAGCCCTGGGGCGCGGCGCTGATGGCGACAAGCTTTGCCGTGCTTGTGTTTGCGGTGCACGCGACGGTGCAGCCGCGCACGGCAGCAGGTCGCGTCGTCGATTTCGCGCATGGCGTGGCGATCTTTTCGGCGGTGCTGCTGCTGATGCTGATCCTGAACGCTAAGCGCCTCGATGCGCAATTCTTGACCGTAACCAGCCTAGCTATCTGCGCCTTGGCGATATTCTTGAACCGCGGCCGCCCGTTATTGATGGCTGGGGTCGTGCTCGCCGCCTTTCTGATGGTGTTCATCGAGGACGCGCGCGGCGGGCGCATCATCACCCAGGAGCGCAGCTTCTTCGGCATCATGCGCACGCGCGAGGTTCCAGCATCAGGCGGTTCCGATGGCCCGCTGGAGCGCATCCTGCTGCATGGCACTACGATACACGGTGCTCAATTGCTCGGCCCCGAACTCTCGCGTCTGCCGCTCACCTACTACAATCACAACACCGCGTTGGGTGAAGCGATCCTTGCGGGATTGCTGAGCGGCGAACGTTCGCGATTGGCGCTGATCGGATTGGGGACGGGGTCAACCGCGTGCCTGATGCGCTCTGAGGACGAACTGACGATTTACGAAATCGATCCGGCGATCGTCAGGCTTTCGGCCCGGCCCGGTGGGGACTTCACCTATATGAGCCAGTGCCAGCCCAACGCGCGTGTGGAACTCGGCGACGCGCGTTTGCGCATTGCCGAAGCGCCAGACGGGGCGTTCGATGTCATTGTGGTCGATGCGTTTTCTTCGGACGCAATCCCGGCGCACTTGCTGACGCGGGAGGCGGTCGCGCTTTATCTGCGCAAGAGCAGCGAGCGCGGCGTTGTGGTGCTGCACCTTTCGAACCGCAATCTGGCGTTGGTGGCCGAAGCGGCGCGGGTTGCGCGCGATCTGCGGGCGCCGACGCTGCATCGTGTGAACGGGCGGGTGAACACGCCCTATCTCTATGGCGGGCTCAGCGCCAGCGTCATGATCGTCGCGCGATCGCCGGAGACCCTTGCCGTGCTGCCGCTTGCGTCGCGCGGCGAGTGGCGCGTGCTCGAAGCCCCGCCTGGGCGCGCCTGGAGCGACGATTACATCAACGTGCCGCGAGCGCTTTGGGAACAGCTCAGCGGCGCCGAAGATTGCTGGCGCAACCCGCACCGCTGCGATGCGCCGCGGTAGAGAGCGGCCATCCCTACCCACAAAGCGGGGAGGGAAGCGGTCACCCCACACAATCGAGCGTGGCGATCGCCTGCGCGGCGAGACCTTCCTCGCGTCCGATGAAGCCCATGCGTTCGGTGGTGGTCGCCTTTACGCTCACACAGCTCAGTGGCAACCCAAGCGCTTCGGCCGTCCGCGCGCGCATGGCCTCGCGGTGGGGTGCTATTTTCGGGTGCTCGCAAATCAGCGTAATGTCGACGTGCTGAATGAGGGCGCCTGCGTTGGCGGCCAGCTTCACCGCGTGACGCACGAACGCCTCCGACGCCGCGCCCCGCCACTTCGGATCGCTTGGCGGAAAGTGCGAACCGATATCGCCTTGGCCCAGCGCGCCGAGGATGGCGTCGACCAGCGCGTGCCAGCCGGCGTCGGCGTCGGAGTGCCCTTGCAGGCCTTTGTCGTGGGCGATGCGCACGCCGCAGAGCGTCACATGATCGCCGGGACCAAAGCGATGCGCGTCGAATCCAGAACCGACGCAGACGCGCCCGCCCAACATTCGTTCAAGCACGGCGAAGTCCTCCTTGTAGGTGAGTTTCATCAAGCGCTCGTCGCCGCCGATGAGCACGGCTTCCGCGCCGGCGGCGCGGAAGAGGGCGATGTCGTCAGCGAAAACGGCTTCGGCTGGCGTTTGCGCGTAGGCGCGCTTGATCAGGTCGGCGCGAAACGCTTGCGGCGTTTGCACCCGATGGACGCCCGTTCGGTCAATGCCCGCGAGGATCGCCCCAGCGGCGTCGGCGCGATAGAGCGCGTCCGCC
>DPWD01000070.1 GCA_003526465.1 Hyphomonadaceae bacterium | reverse complement strand
CGCACGCCAGGGCGGGTGGGTGGGATCAGCTTCCCGCGATCCTCGCGCCGCTGCTCAAGGCGGCAGTGTCTGGACCCGAGCCCGAAGGGCTGCGCGAACCCATGCCGCCGGCATCGGTCTAGGCGAGGGGCGCGGGGGCGTTAGCCTAAGCCGCTTTACTAGGGCTGGGATAATTCCTCAATTGGGGCATTTTCAGAAGCTAGCGATCACGCCGCGCGCTGGGATAGCGGACGTTTCTTAGAGCGCACCCTTAGTGGGGTGAGGTCGAGACTGCGGCGTGCCGCTTCGGCTTACCGGTTAGCACAAATCAATACTCTAGGCCGGCTCGTGCGTCGTCATCGCCATCTGCTCGATGTCGCCCGGACCGATCGAGGGCGCGCTTTTCGCGCTCAACTGACGCTTCCGCAGAGCGATTTCATAGAGGGGCACCGGCTCCAAGAGCCCCGGGTTGAGGATCGCGGCCATAAGGTCATACGCGCCGTGTTGCGCGACCGTTGCAATAAAATCATCGACGTGCACGCGGTTTCGGGCCGGAACCGTCATGACGCGGTTGGCCAACACGACCATGCCGCCATCGTCGGTCGCCAAGCGCGACGTGATCAGCAGGCGATAGTGCGTCGGGTTTGCCGCGTCGATGTCTTGGATGATGGCGATGTAAATGTCGTCCGCGGCGTCCTCGCTGCCGAAGCGCTCGCGCCAGCGTTCGAAGATGGTGCGCGCGGCGTTGCCGTTCTCGAACAACAGCCCGAGCGCGGGCGTACCATCTGGTTGGGTCATGAACGCCGCACCCTTCCAGCCAGCGGCGTCCCAGGCATGCAAGTCGATGACGGATTGAACGCGCCGGCTGCGATGGTCGTCTTCGAACTCGCGATCGGCGAGCGAGGGGTCCGCCGAAGGCAGCGTCGGGCGTTCGTCTTGGAGAGGGTAGGCGGTGCGCACTTGGATGGGTCGCTGGCTGATACGAGCCACCTTCTCGCCGAACACACGCTCGCGGCTGTTCGAGGCAGCGGCAATCATGCCGAGGCGTTCGCGGAGCCCCTCGTCGGCGTGGTGGAGCCGATCGAGCGTGCTCTCCATGTCGGGGATGATGAAGCAATAGGCGAGCGTGAGACCCGCCGCTTCGTATAGCACGCGTCCGGCCGCATCTTGGTGCGCCATATCCGTGACCGAGCGACCGACCGGCCACGTGAGTGTGCCCGTCATTGTCATCGCATCGATGTCGAACGTCGGATCGGCGCACGCGGTCTCGACGACGCGCATCGCGAAGCGCTCGGTGTGCGGCGCGATGCGCTGTGTCAGCGTCGTCGCCATATAGGCTTCGATGGTCCCGAGTAACGCCTCAGCGACAGGGATGGCCGCGTCGGTCGATGGCGCTGTCACGGTGATCTCGACGCCAAGTATCTTTGTCGCGAATTCCGCCTGTGGGGCTTCGTTGAGGACCAAGGGGCCCCACAGCCGCGCTGAGACGGCTTGCGTCGCCAGCCGCTCAAAGAGGTCACGCGTTTCCTCCGGGCTTTCCGATGGCGGAATATAGCCTTCCTCCCGAAGCCGCGCTTCGTGCCCCAGCGCATAGAGGAGCGCGGCCCGGCTCGCCTCCATCCCGACCGCAGCCAACAAGTCGGGCGCCTGGTCGAGCGTCGCGAGTTCGGCCGGCGACGCATTCAGCACATTGCTCCCGAACCCGAAATCGAGCTTCAGCAGCTTCTCGGCAACGCGCTCTGGCATGTCGTCTGGCAGCGGCTGACCTTGACGGATGCCGTTCAGCAACTGCACCGCATCGATGATGTCCGGCACGTGCCGCAGTTCGATCGCTATCCAAGCGAACACATCGAGCGTCGGGATGATGTCGTAGCGCAGTTCGTGCTGCTCGGAATCGATGACGATCGAAGCCAGCGCGACCAACGCCGCCGAACGCGCGGCCCAATAGAGCCCGGCGCTCCGATAGGCGATGGCGAGGAGTTGCAGTGCTTCAATTTGCTCGTCGACATACTCGCGCTTCGTCAACCAGCGCGCGGCGCGGCCGAGCAGCCGGATCATCTGAAGATTGTCGTCGAGCCCGATCTGCGACGCGCGTTTCAAAAGGATATGTGCGGCTTTAGCTTCGCTTTCGCGCTTAGCCACGAATTCCGCCATGGTCTCGACCAAGGCGTCATAGCCAGGATCGTTGCCGGCGACCGTACCGAACGCCTCGACCAAACGCGGCAATCGGTCGGCATTGAATTCGCCGAGCGTTTTTGCGGCGGTGAAAATGTCTGCAAACTGCGGCCAGAGGGCGCTCACGCTCGCGGTATTGCCGGCAAGCATTGCGTGATTGAGGTCAATTAGGAGGATCGACGTCTTCGCCTCAAGCGCGTTGCTCGGGCGGTTGGCGTCTGTTGATAACTGCGAAAGCCGATCGCGGAGGCGATCCGCCTTCGCCTGAAGGGCCGCGTGTTCGACAGACATCTGGCGATGGAAGACGACGTTGAAGACGAGTTGCAGAAGGTTCGCGATCAGTTCGAGGTCCGTCGCTTGGTCCGAGGGCAACACGTCGGCATCAAAGGCGTCGTAGCGTTCGGGCAGATCGCCAAACTCGTCGAACCACCAAAACGCGGTCCAGATCACCTCATACCGTGCCTCGAATTGCTGGCGGCGCGTGCCGTGCCGCGCGGCAAGCGCGACGGCGCGCGCGAAACGTCCATCGGTTTCATGACGCGGGCGCTCAAGATTGCGCGACAGCTTCGCGGCGATAAGTGCCTCCGCCACGAGCTGGCGCTCCATACCCTCGAATTGCTCCGGCGCCTTAAAGAGTTCTTCGAGATCATCGAGCTGCTGCGTCCTCGAATAGTCGTCGGGGCCGAGGCGCCGGTCCGCCACCTCGCGGCCGACGCTCAGATAGTTGAACGCCAGGTCCTTGCGCCCCTCGTCAATGACGCGGTCGAGGATCCATTGGCGATCGTGGATCATGACCTTCACGCCGTGCTGTTTCGTGAGCGCGTCTTCGATCGCCGCACGATCCTTGGACTTCGCGAACTGGCTGGTGATGAAGACGATACAGACATAACCGCGCGCGGTGGCGGCGATCTTCGCCACGTCGCTCTTTGCCTTCGTCCGCCAATCCTTTTTGGCGCTGAACGCGAACCCCCAACGATCGCCGTTGGTCTGGTCGGCGTAATACGTCAGCTCCGCAAGCTCCGGCGCGGCCGGATACGTCTCCGTATCGACCTTGCTGTCCCCGCCGCCCTCAGGTCCCGTCTGCGGACGGAGACGCGGGCAAAGTGTTCGCTCGGCGAGCTTCCGGCAGAAGAGCTCGAACACCGTGTGCTCTGTGCGGTCCGCGATAGTGCTCAACCGATATTCGAGTTCCGATCGCAAGAGGTCGATCACCTCGCGGTTGGCGGTGTCGGAATAATACTCCGGACGCAGCTTGCGCATGAATTCGGAAGGCGAGAGGGGCGGCGGCGGTTCGGTCATGATCGAGGCAATGTGTTGAAGATGGGGAGGCGAGCTTAGCACGTCCACCAAGGATCCTGGCGCCGCAGCCGAACTGGATCAATCACCCCACGGCGCCCGACGCCGCTTCTATTTTGCGGATGCAGAGGAACATCACCGGGCAACGTTTGGATTCTTTGTATTTCACCTACCGCGTCAGCAGTTTCCACAAACACGGACGCGCAGCCCCAGAGCTGTTTGCGCAGAGCTTCGGGCAAGCAAACCCGCCGTTTCACTTTCTGCAGATCGAGCCTGCGATCGAGACCGTGGCCGATACGTACATAGCGATCTGGAACGGCGGCAATTTCTGACGCGGGCTTGAGGTTCGTAGCCAACACGCTCGAAGTGCGCGATCTTAGCGCCATGACCGACCAGGATGACGACGACACCTCGGAAGTTCCGCGCTCGCCGGACGATATCCCGTCCTACGAGCTGGAGCGGGCTCTCGCCGATCTGACGCTCATGGATGATCCGTTTCTCCGCATGCAGATCACCAACCTGACCGCGACCGACCAGGCTTTGATGAACCTCGAACAGCAGGTCCTGCACCGCCTGGTCGACGAGGAACGCACGCCGATCGACGACACCATCATCCTCTTGGCGTTCTCCCAGATGTGGCTGTTCGGCGCCTACGAATTGCTCCGCACCTGGCGTCAGCGCGCCAAAGACTTCGAGAAGCTGCATGCGAACGGCGGCATCGACTTGAAGATCGCGGCGCTCGCCGCGCGCGGCCCCAAGGTGCATCCAGTGCGTGACGTCCGCATCGAGCAATTGAAGGAGCTCCGCGATGATCCGGATGTGATCAAAACGCTTCGCGACGACCTCCGCCGCACGCACATTCCGTTCCGGCTTCTGGAGACGCTCCGCGTCAGCCTTGCCAAGCACGAAGTCTCCGGCAAGAAGAACGCGCTCCCGTACGCTTCCGGCTACGGACGCATCAATCGCTACACTGGCTCACTCGATTTCGAGATTTCGATGGATCACATCATTCTCGACGTTGTCTCGCGGCGTGGCATCGCCGATGCGCTCCGGGCGTTCAGCGACGGAACCCCGTTGCCAGACGACGATACGATCAAGTCGTTCGACGACTACATCTCGGGCGTTGGCCTGCCGACCGCGCCCGAGAGCGACGCTGCATTTGGCGATGAGGCCGATCCGTCGGAGTGACCAATCGCCGACCTGGCGACGGCGGATCAGTCGTCTTCGCCCGTGAGCTCTTTCCAGAACGTCTGGCTGACATCTACGTAACCGGGCGGGTAGGTAGCGATCATCGCTTCAAAGTCCCGCTCGCCGCGCGCGTGGATGCGGAGGATGGCGTCCCGAGGAATGGGTTGTGTGGCGCAGACGTCGAAGGCGTGGCCACTCTCGACGCAGCCAAGGGAACGCGCATAAGCGCCGATCACGGCTTCGGCGGCATTATAGGCGTTCCGCGTGGCGCTGACCGGCGTCGCCACTTCGATCACGCGTGATGCGCCGATGGTGGCCAATGGTGTCGCCATCTCCTCGTCCTGCACGAAGAACGACGCCACCTCGCCGCCCCAGAAGCCCAAGAGGCCGCGCACGCCGCTGCACGTCAGCGCCTGCGGATGCGACACCAGATAGAACTTGTCCGCGCGGATCTTCCCCTGATTGCTGTTGAACGGGCTCTTCGCGAAAAGCCGCTCGGCTTGGTCGGCGGTTAGCAGGTTGGCCACGACGAGCCGATCAAGTCGCTCGCGCAGGATCTCCGGCGTCGACAGGCGGATGCCATCAGCGCGGAGGCGCGCGACATCGTCGTCGGTCATGCGCGTGTAGTGCCAGGCGCGGATAGTGCGCTCGTTCATGACCGCCATAATGCGTTCGGTCAGCCGCATGTAGGGGCCGGCGTGCTCGTTCTCGGGTCGGATGAGTGAGCGCCGGGGCGAGCTGCCGTGGTCATGCTCAAGGAAGATCGCGTTGTCACGATTGACATAAGCGCGGATGAGCTCTGCGTTCTGGTCGAGCTCTGCCCGGAGCGCGGTGTCAAACGTCGCGACATCCCAGACGTCGATGATTTCTCTGCGTTCCGCCATGGATACTTAGCACCACGTCGGCGAACGCTCAGAAGGTCCGCCGTTTCAACGTCGAAGACTTTAGCGATTCTGTCGAGCACGTCGATCGCCGCCGCGTACTGGCAGCGTTCGAGCGCGCTTGCATACGTCCGATCAATGTCGGCATTGTGCGCGAGCGCCTCCAGTGAGTAGCCCGCCGCGCGACGTAGCCGTCAGGTTGGCGGCCCGAACCTCGCGAATATCCATACCGGAGCGCGAGTAACGGGTGTGTTCCGTCTGCTTTACGGAAGGCGAGGGCGGATGGCCGTTGCGGGGATGAAGCGCGGGGCCTCACTCGGGGATTTCATCGCCTTCCAATGGCGGCCGGTCGGGCACAAGCGCCAGCACCGCGGCGGCTCGGCTGGGGGCCGCCCGCGCGGTCCGGGCGCGGACATGATGCAGCGCCTTCAATTCGCCGATGCGTTCCGCGATCTGCGTTGAAAGGAATTGACCGATCGACACGCCCTGGTCTTCGGCCATTTGGCGCACGTCCCGCATCAGCGCTTCGGGAAGGCGCAGGCGGTAATTGCTCATGGTGCGTCCTTCAATGCCGCGACCCGGTTGCCCGGCTTCACAAACCTAGTGTTGCACACAAGCGTGACATTGGCGAAGTCGGCGACATTGGTGGTGATGATCGCTTCGTCCTGGACCGGTGCGCTCCAGGACGAAATCATCGTCGGGACCCTTAGCTGCCGCTGAAGCAGATTCAACTTAAGCCAAGCCGTAGCCTGTGGCGGTTTGGCTCAGAGCAACTCCGCCATTGCCCGCAGTCTGGAGACGGTTTGCGGCAAGCCGGAGCGCGCAATCGCGTCGAGGTATTCGTCCACCGATTTCGGCGGGTTCTTCAAACTTTCCCGCTGACGTTTGGCCGCCGTGGCTACAGCTCCCGGGGCCAGATCGAGGAGGTGGCCGATAAACTCGTCAGGATGTTGCGCGGCAATGCCGAAGGGTGCGAGCCTCTCGCGCGGAAAGTCCTTGAGATTGAAGGTCACAATGACATCGGCGCCGGCGCGAATCGCAGCGGCGAGAACGTGGCGATCGTCGGGATCGGGCAGGGTGAGGCTTTCGATCAGGGACTCATAGCCGGTCACAAGCGCGTCGCGCACGTTCTCGTCCATGAACGCGCGCGTTCGCTGCAGTTTAGCTGGCGTCAGATCTTTTCTCTGGGCGAGGAGGTTTCTCATCCACTCGTCGTGGATCATGGCTGTCCAGTGCGCGCGAAAGAGATCGGTCAGCGCCAAATGCATCAGAAGATCGCGAAGCGGCGCCGGATAGAGAACGCACGCGTCGTAGACCGCGCCAAAGTTCGCCAAGGCTCAGTATCCCATGTCGAGCTTTTGGGCTTCTTCGGCGAGCTTATCGAGGCTCTCCAAGCGCGCCTGGTCGATCTTGTCCTTGTAACTGAGCAAATCGCTGAACATCACACGGCGATGCGTGCCCACCTTGCGAAAAGGGATTTCTCCTTTCTCCAGCAGGCCAACAAGGTATGGACGCGAGACATTGAGATGCTCGGCGGCTTCCTGGGTTGTGAGTTCCGCATGGAGGGGCATCAGCATGACCGGATTGCCCTGCGCCATCTGGGTCAGCATCTCGATCAGAAGCCGCCCAGCCGACGCCGGGAGCACAATCGTCTCGCCCTCGTGGGGTTTTGGCAGCGCAAAGCGAAGGTCATTTTCTCCGCTCAGATGGCGCGACAGCACGCGGCTCGATTCCAGCGCGAGGGACGCATCCTGTGCCGAGGGCACGATCGTTTCCGGACGGCGAAGTAAGGCAGCGCCCATGGTCCAATCTCCTTGTGAGCTTCCATATAGCATCAAACGAAATAAACGCAATAGACGAAATAAGCAAAAGGACGCCTTCCACTCGTTGTTAGATTTCCAAGCCGGTTACGCCGGGAAGCCGCGCAAGCCCGCTCAGGAGGGGCCGCGCTCGGCGCGCGACCCCCCCGTGCGGAACTCAGGCCGCATCCGGCTGTTCGGGGGCCATGCCCTTGGAGCGCACGCCGCCATCGCCTGGATCGATGGCGACAAACACCTTGCCGGTCCAGGCATTGGTCTCCTTGTGCTTCCAGCGGTCGTGACGCAATTTGCCGGTGACTTCCACCAGCACGTCCTTGCGCATGGCCTTGGCGGCGAGCGCGGCTTTGGCGTCGTTGATCTCGACGTTGAAGCGGTCGTGGCGCTGACCGTCGCTGACTTCGATCCAGAGCGAGACGATTTCGATCGTGCCGCCGCGGGCTTCGAAGGTGCGCAACTTGGGTGCGTCCAAGAGCTTGCCGATGAGGGTGACGCGATTGGTCATGGGTTTTTCTCCGTAAGCGTTCCCGGTTGATCCCGGGGCCGCGGGCGTTCGCGCCGGCGACGCGAGCCCTGCGCCCGGCTTCGAGGCGGGGAGGGCAAGGAGAAAATGGTGGGG
>DPWD01000368.1:1598-4781 GCA_003526465.1 Hyphomonadaceae bacterium | reverse complement strand
CAGCGGGCCCGGGCAGGGCGGGGGCGGCTGGGCCGCCGCGCACCAGGCCCGTGATCAGCGGACGCAGCACGAAGAACACGAACGCGAGCGAGGCGATCAACATCGCGGCCAGCTCGATGATGCGCATGACATCGAGATTGCCGAGGAAGTCGAACATGCCGGGCTTGGCGGTGGTTTCCGCGGCAGCGGCGGTGCGCGCGAATTGCGCGTTCACGACCTCGATGACGTCGCCGCGCTGCTCGTTGAACCCTACCGCCGAGCGCACCAATTGCGTCAGCCGCTGCATTTCCTCGGCGCTGCGCGGAGCATATTGCGGGGCCGCGTTTTCACCTTCGCCCGGCGTGGTGACGCCGTCGACCGCCACCGCCACCGAAAGCCGCCGCAACCGCCCGCCTTCGCTGATTTCCGTGCGCAGCGTGTTGGAGATCTCGTAGTTCACCGTCTCCTGGCTGGTGGCGTCGGAATCCTGCGAACCGGGCGCCTGGGCGGTGGCGTTGCCGTCGGGCACATTGGCGCCGGCGGTGACGCCCTGGGTGCGCTGCGTGCTGTTGGAATTGCCCTCGGAAGTAGAGGTCGAGCGAACCACGCGGCCTTCCGGATCGTAGGTTTGCCTGCGCTCCTCGACGCGGTTGAAGTCCATTTCCGCGGTCACCTGCACGCGGGCATTGCCGGACCCAACGACGCCTTCGACAATGTCGGTAACGGTGCGGCGAATGCGCTCCTCCACCGCGACCTGGCGGGCGTCCACGGCTTCAGCGGCCGCGCCGGCTTCGTTGGAAGCTGACGCCAGCAGATTGCCGGTCTCGTCGACAATGGTCACGCGATTGGTGGTCAGCCCCGGCGTGGCGCTAGCGACGAGATTGCGAATGGCGCGCACCTGGCCAGGGGTGAGCGCGTCGCGGCGCAATTGCAGCACGATAGAGGCCGAGGGCTGTTCGGCGTCGCGTGCGAAGAGCTGCCGCTCCGGCAACACCAGGTGCACGCGCGCGCTGGCGATGCCGTCGAGCGAGGCGATGGTGCGGGCAAGCTCGCCTTCCAGCGCGCGCAGGCGATTAATGTTCTGTTGAAACTGGGTCTGACCGAGCGCGTCGGGCTGGTCGAATATCTCGTAGCCGATAGAGCCGCGCGAAGGCAGGCCTTCCGCCGAGAGCATCATGCGCGCTTCCGGAACGCGAGAACGCGCCACGAAAATGGAAGTGCCGTCGCCGCGCACTTCGTAGGCGATGTCGGCCTGCTCAAGCCGTTGCGTGATCTCGGCGGCCTCGCGCATCTCGACGCCGGCAAACAACAGCGCCTTCGGCTCCCCGCCCATACGCACAAAGGTCGAGAACAGCAGGGCCGCGACCACCGCGATGATCGCCAACGCGGCATAGAGCCGGTTCGGTCCCGCCTTGAGGATAAAGTCGAACATTCAGCCGCGCACGCCTCGGGGGTGAGCGCTAGTAGAATCACTAGGCAAAACTCACCGGTCGGCAGAAATTGCCCGGTGCGGCGTGAAGCAAAGGTTAAGCGCGCAAACGCAAAAAGCCCCCGCCGTTGGGCAGGGGCTTTGATTTCGCGTGAGGGGGAAAGGCTTAGAGGCTCGGCGCGCCGCGATAATGCTGGATGCGCGTTGTGCGCAGGCCCGGCATGCCGTGCTTTTCGATCGCTTTGCGCCAGCCGTCGAACTCTTCTTCAGAGAGCGAGTAGCGCGCGCAGGCGTCCTCCGCGGTCAACAGACCGCCGCGGACCGCCGCGACCACTTCCGCCTTGCGGCGGATCACCCAGCGCGTGGTGCCCGGCGCCGGCAAATCGTCCAAAGTGAGGGGATTCCCGTCAGGACCCATCACCACCCCATCATAGCGGCGTTGCTTCTGCATAGCGCCTATCTCCTCGTTATTAGCCTCTCTTATAATTCAGATGGCTAAAGAAACGACTAAGACGACGCCGAAATAGACGCGCGATCCGTGTCCCGAATTAGAACACGGAATCTCTTACCGGTTTGCTACTTTATCTTGGGTCCTAGCGCTTGATCATGAGCAGTTCCTCCAACATCTGGTCTGCCGTAGTGATGATGCGCGAAGCTGCGGAATAGGCGCGTTGCGTGGTGATGAGGTTCGTGAACTCGGTGGCGAGGTCGACGTTCGAGGCTTCGAGCGCACCCGAAACGATCCTTCCCGCGCCGCCTGCATTGGAGGCGTTCATGGTGTAGAGCCCCGATTCCAGCGTGGTGCTGAAAGCGCCGCCCTCGGCCGCATTCAAACCATTGGGGTTAAGAAATGTTGCGAGCGGAATCTGGTAGAGCGCGCGCGCGCGGCCGTTGGAGAATTGCGCGGTGAGGAAGCCGTCGCCTTCCATCACCAGCCCGACGAGATCGCCCGGGGGCACGCCATCGGCGGTGACGCTGGTGACGCCGAAATTGTTGGCGAACTGGGTCATGCCGGTGGTGAGGTCCACGGTGACGGGCTGCGCGGCTGCGCCGGTTGAAGTGGCCCATGGCACGGTGATGGCGCTAGCGACGCCGCCGGTGACAGATTGCACGGTGCCGTCGGTCGCAAAGCTCACGGTGCCGCCGGCGAGAAAACCGCCGGTGCCAGCGCCGCCTGTTATGCTCGTACTCGGGCGGGAATAGGATTCCACCGCCCAGGTGTTGGGGCCGGTCTTCAAGAAGCCGAATGCCAGCGAACGCGGCGCACCCAAACTGTCATAGACCTCGATTGTGCTCTCGAAGTGCGGCGTGATTGTCCCGGCCGCCAGGCTGCCGCTCGAATAGGCAGGCGCCCCGGCATAGACCGCCTGGGCGGAATCGAGATTGGCGTTCATGGCGACGTTGGCGGTCGGTTCCGCCAAACCGCCGACGCCGGAAATGTTCACCGGTTCGATCGCCGAGAGCGAAGTCGGGCTCGACGTCACGGTGCCGTTGCTGTTCACCGGCCAGCCTTGCAGGAACAAGCCTTGCGCGTTGACCATGAAGCCATCGGCGTCGATGGTGAACGAGCCCGCGCGCGTGAACAGCACGCTGCCCCCATTGGAGAGCTGCTGGTTGTTGCTGCCAACCACGAAGAATCCATCGCCGGAAACAGCAAAGTCGGTGGTGGAGCGCGATTGCTCCAGCGAGCCCTGCAGCGAGATTTGCTGACGCGTCAGCGGCAGCACGCCGCCGGCATTGTAGGTGGTGTTGGAGTTCTGCGCGTTGACCAGCGC
>DPWD01000368.1:0-1579 GCA_003526465.1 Hyphomonadaceae bacterium | reverse complement strand
ACGGCGAGCGCGCTCGAATTGGCCGAGAGACCAGAAACGCCCGCGCGCAAGGCGGTGTAGATAGACATTGTCCCAGCTCCTTTGCCGCCGGCGGCGGCTCAGTGTTGTTTCACAAAGGAGCGCTTCTGCGCTTGTGTCGCGCCGGCGTTCGGCCGGAGCTTGTTTTCCCGCTCAGCCGTCAAGCACGGCGCGTATCAATCCAATCTCACGTGTCCCAGTATCGGTGATGACCAGCGGGGTGGTTCCAGAGAAGTCCACGCCGCGTATGGTTTCGCGCACACTCATGGTGGCTTTCACGTCGTCGCCGGCTTCATTCTTCGCACCGACCAGAAGGCGGTACACGCCAGGCGGCGCCACGTTGCCATTGTTGTCGCGGCCGTCCCAGTTGAACACGTGCGAACCGGCGAGGGCATCGCCGCTGGTTTGAAGCAGCGGACGCCCGCGCGCATCGGTCACGGTCAGGGTCACGCTGTCGACGTTCTGGCCGAAGGAATAACCCCATTGCGCGCGTCCGTTCGCCAGCGTGGTCTTGTCGCTTTCGAGCACGGTCTCGCGTCCGAGATAGGAGAGCGCGGCGCCGGCTGCGGCGGCTTGGTACTTGCCCGCCAAGCCCTCCAATTGCTCGTTGGTGCGGATTTGCTGCTCGACCTGGCTGAACTGCACCAGCTGCTGGGTGAATTGCGTGGAATCCATCGGCGCCATCGGATCCTGGTTCTGCAGTTGCGCCGTGAGCAGCACTAGAAACGTGTCGTAATTGTCCGAAAGCCGCGTGCGCGAGCCTGCCGCGTCCGAAGTTGCGACGGCGTCGGTGGCGATAGGGGAGACGGCCATCCTGGTTCCTTATGCGACCACATCGACGCGCACGCCGCGCCAGCGTTCAAGCCCCGCCGGCCGCGCTTGAATCGGCGGCAAGCGAATTTCATCGTCTTCACTTTGCAGCGGCGATCCTTCGCGCGCGGCTTCATCGGCTAACTCGCGCGCACCTTCTCGCCCTTGACGCAGGTCGAACGAGAGGCCGGCATCGCTAAGCTCAAGTCCCGCCGATTGCAGGGTCTGCTGCAGTTCGCGCGCGTGACGCGCCAGTTCGGCGAGCGCTTGAGGGTTGTCGGCGGTGACCGTGGCGGTGACGCGGTGATCGCGCGACACTTCAAGGCGCACTTCGACGCGGCCAAGCTCGGGCGGATCGAGACGCAGATCGAATTGCGTGCTCTTGCCGGTGAAGCGGCGAACGATCTCGCCGGCGACCTGTGCGGCGGCGGGCGCGGTGCGCGTGTTTTCCGCAGCCGCTGTTTGGTGCGTTCCGGACGCGGCTGTACCGGCCGACGCCACTTGCAAGTCGGAGGACGATGGCGTGTTCGATTCTGCGAGCGACAATTGCGCCGCGGCGATCTCGAATTTGATCTGCTGCTCGGGCGCCGCGGACTTTCCAGACGCCTTGGCGGGGGCTTCCGCGCTGCGCTTGAACGCATCGGGCTTCGCCGGCGCTGCCTCAACAGGCTTGGCCGCTTGGGTTGCGGTCGGAGCGGGGGTTGTTGTTTGCGCGGCGGCCTGCGCCGCAACGAGCATCGCAGGTGGCGCG
>DPWD01000214.1 GCA_003526465.1 Hyphomonadaceae bacterium | reverse complement strand
TCGCCTTGCCCCGCCTGCGCCCGCGCCAATGTAAGGGTCACCGCCCCGGCCAACGCAATCGCCCCGCCAAAAAGTGCTGCGGCGCGGACGCTTTCGCGGAAGAACACCCAGGCCGCGCCAGCGGCGAAAACCGGCGTCATGTTGGCAAGCAAAGTGGCGTTGGCGACGGTGGTCAGCGTCAGCGCCCCCGCCCAGAGGTTGAGCTCTAGCGCAAACAGCGCGCCCGCAAGCACCAGCCAACCCCAGTCGCCGGCCATCCGGGATGGGCCCGGCGGGGCCCAGATCGCCAGAATCGGTAGGGCGAAAGCGAATCTCCAGAAGTTGGTGGCGACCGGTTCGAGCTCGGAAAGCCTAATTCCAATCGGTGCAAGCCCAATCAGGGCAGCTCCCGTTACCGCAGCCGCCACCGGCCCGATCCGCCCCCGCCCTTCCCGCATGAGGCCGCAAAGACCCCGGAAAAGCTTGGCGCGCAAGGGCCGCAATGGGGGCCGATGGGCGTCAGCACCGCTCGTTCCCTAACACTTTGCTCACGAAAAAAATCGCGCCCGAGGGGGTTCCCCATTGACCCGGCATTAATGAAAGGCATCACTATATATAGCGGTANNCTGCTCACCACAAGGGGTCGTGGTTTGCGCCAGAAGCGAGTCTAGTTAACAGCGAATGAAACCAGGGGGCTGGAAATGCAGACAAGAGCGGAAAAAGCCGGGGTCCACCGGATGGGCGAAGTCCACCGCGGCAAGCCCAAACCCCTGCGCCCGCTCAAGGTCGTCGAGAAAGTCGTTACCGATCCGAGCCGCGATGTGTTGCTCACTGATTTCGGTAAGACAACGCTCGAGGATCGTTATCTGCTTCCCGGCGAAAGCTTCCAGGACATGTTCGCGCGAGTCGCCACTGCATACGCCGACGATATCGCGCATGCACAACGCATTTATGACTACATCTCCAAGCTCTGGTTCATGCCGGCGACGCCCGTGTTGTCGAACGGCGGCGCCGAGCGCGGCCTGCCGATCTCATGCTTTCTGAATGCGGTCGGCGACTCGCTCGACGGCATCATGGACACGTGGAACGAAAACGTGTGGCTCGCTTCCAATGGCGGCGGCATCGGCACGTATTGGGGCGGGGTTCGTTCCATCGGCGAAAAAGTCGGCCAGAACGGACAGACCAGCGGCATCATTCCGTTCATTCGCGTGATGGATTCACTCACGCTGGCGATTAGCCAAGGCTCGCTGCGGCGCGGCTCGGCGGCGGTGTACTTGGACATCCACCATCCCGAGATCGAGGAATTCCTGGAAATCCGCAAACCAGCCGGCGATTTCAACCGCAAGAGCCTCAACCTCCATCACGGCCTCAACATCACCGACGAATTCATGATCGCCGTGCGCGACGATCTGCCGTTCGCGCTGCGCTCGCCGAAGAACCAGGAAGTGCTCAAGCACATCAACGCCCGCAAGCTGTGGCAGAAGATCCTGGAAATGCGGCTGCAGACCGGCGAGCCCTACATCATTTTCTCCGACACCGTGAACAAGCAGATGCCCAAGCACCAGCGCGATTTGGGCTTGAAAGTGCGCCAATCCAATCTCTGCTCGGAGATCATGCTGCACACCGGCATGGACCATAACGGGCGCGAGCGCACGGCGGTGTGCTGCCTCTCCTCGCTCAGCGCGGAAACCTTCCTGGAATGGGAAAAAGAGCCGCAATTCCTGGAAGACGTGTTCCGCTTCCTCGACAACGTGCTCGAAGACTTCATCGCCCGCGCGCCGCCCGAGATGGAGCGCGCGGTTTACGCCGCGATGCGCGAACGCAGCGTGGGCTTGGGGCTCATGGGCTATCACTCCTTCCTGCAAAGCCAGGGCGTGCCGATGGAATCGGCGATGGCGAAAGTGTGGAACAACCGCATGTTCCGCCACATCCGCCGCGGCGCCGACGCCGCTTCGGTAAAACTCGCGCAGGAGCGGGGCGCGTGCCCGGATGCGGCCGAGAACAATGTGATGGCGCGCTTCTCGCATAAGCTGGCGATCGCGCCGACCGCCTCTATCTCAATCATTTGCGGGGGCACCTCCGCCGGCGTCGAGCCGATCCCGGCGAACATCTATACGCACAAGACGCTCTCGGGCTCATTCGCGGTGAAGAACCCCTATCTCGACCGGTTGCTGACCGAGAAAGGCCGCAACACCGAGAGCGTGTGGTCCTCGATCCTGAAGCACGAAGGCAGCGTGCAGCACCTCGATTTCCTCAGCGACGCTGAGAGAGACGTGTACAAGACTGCGTTCGAGATCGATCAGCGCTGGATCGTCGAGCTTGCCGCCGATAGGACGCCGCTGATATGCCAGAGCCAATCGCTCAACATCTTCCTACCGGGCGATGTCGATAAATGGGACCTGCACATGCTGCACTGGATGGCGTGGGAGCGCGGCGTGAAGAGCCTGTACTATTGCCGCAGCAAAAGCGTGCAACGCGCCGGCTTCGCCGGCGAAGACGCGAAAGAACTGGTCGCGGATACACCGATGACAACAGTGCGCACGGATTACGAGGAATGCTTGGCGTGTCAGTGAGGCGCGAGGTGACACACACGCACCCGTAGGCCTGTTTAGTTTTAGCGCTGCCAGCGTAGTGCGTGTGATGGGGTGGACGGCCCCCGGCGGCATCGAGATGTGCCATACTGGAGTTTGTCGCAACCAGTAGAGAGGGAGCCGTCCTATGCAAGAGATTAGCACGATTGGGCTGGATTTGGCCAAGTCGGTTTTTCAGGTTCACGGCGCGGATAGTTCCGGCGCGCCGGTGCTGCGCAGGAAGCTGCGGCGCGACGCGCTGCTGAGCTTTTTCGCGCAGCTGCCGCCCTGCCTGGTGGCGATGGAGGCGTGTGCGGGCGCGCATTATTGGGCGCGCGCGATCGCCGGTTTCGGGCACACGACCAAGCTGATCCCGGCCGAATATGTGAAGGCCTTCGTCAAGCGCCAGAAAAACGACGCCGCCGACGCCGAGGCGATCTGCGAGGCCGCGCTTCGTCCGACCATGCGCTTCGTCGCGCCCAAGAGCGCCGAACAGCAAGCCTCGGCAATCGTGTTTCGCGCCCGCGATCTGTTGGTGCGCCAGCGCACCCAGATCATCAACGCGCTGCGCGGCCATCTGGCCGAGTTCGGCATCGTCGTCGCCAAGGGCCCCGCTCATGTGGCCAAGCTCGTGGCCATGATCGAGGAAGAGAAGGCGCCGCCGGATGCGCTCCCGGCGCTGCAATGCCTTGTTTCAACACTCAAGGCTTTAGAAGAAAAGGTCGCCGCGCTCGATCGCGAGATCGCCGCGCGCGCGAAAGCAGACGATGTCGCGGCCCGGCTGATGAGCATACCCGGCATCGGTCCGGTGATCTCCACCGCGATTGCGGCGCTGGCGCCGCCGGCGGATACTTTTTCCAAGGGCCGCGATTTCGCCGCCTGGCTGGGGCTGACGCCGCGCCAGCATTCGAGCGGGGGCAAGGAAAGGCTCGGGCGCACCACCAAGATGGGTGAGCGCAGTCTGCGCCGGCTGTTGATCATCGGCGCCAGCGCCGTGGTGCGCTGGGCGGTGCGCAATCCTCCGGCCGCGGGTTCATGGCTGGCGCGCATGCTGGCGAGGAAGCCGCGTCAATTGGTGACCGTGGCGCTCGCCGGCAAGATGGCGCGCATCGCTTGGGCGTTGATGGCGAAAGGCGGAATTTACAGAGCTTCGGGCGTGGTCGCGGCGTAGAGCCAACACCGCGAACGGGGGCCGCGAAACGGCGTGGGAAGGTCAAACGGAGAAGTATGGCGCAAAAGTCGAGAGGCGGGATCGGGAAAACCAGCGGTGACATGAGCGCCATCGAGCGCGTGTGTGTGACATGGACCCGATCCTTCGTACTCCCATACGGGCCCGCGGCCATGTGCGCCGCTTCAACGAGGCCGGACACATGTCAGCACCCGACCACGCGCCATGCATCAATGTTGAGATTCTTCTTGCACCAAAGGGGCCGTCCACACATGTCACCTCTCGGCCGCTTGCATTTCCCGCCCCCCGCACGCAGAATCCATCCATGTCCATATCCGCCATCCCTCCAGGCCGCGATCCTCCGCGCGAGGTGAACGCGTTTGTCGAAATTCCGCAGGGCGGACTGCCGGTTAAGTATGAGTTGGATCAGAAATCCTCCGTGCTGTTCGTCGACCGCTTCCTGCACACGTCGATGATCTATCCCAGCAATTACGGCTTCATCCCCAACACGTTGGGCGAGGACGGCGATCCGCTTGACATTCTGGTGGTGACGCCGATGCCGGTCGTGCCCGGCTGCTTCATCCGCTCGCGGCCCGTGGGCGTGCTGCTGATGGACGACGAAAAAGGCGTCGACGAAAAAATCCTCGCCGTGCCGGTCGATGCGCTCAATCCGTTCTACAAGGACGTGAAGACGCACGCCGATCTGCCGCCCTTATTGGTGGAGCAGATCGCGCACTTCTTTACCCACTACAAGGACCTCGAACCCGGCAAGCGCGCCAGCGTCGGCCAATGGGCGAGCCTGGAGCACGCGCAAGAGCGCATCATGCTGGCGATCGCGCGTAAGCAATGAAAGACGCGCAAATCGCCGCGCGCCTGATCGAAGCGCTAAATGAAGCCGCCGGGGAAGGCGCGGCGCTGGTGAGCGTGGAGATCACGATGCTGGCTGCGGGCGATGCCGCGCGCGTGGAAACGCACGTAACGCGCAAAACGCGGACGCTGGCGTTTCTAAGCGCGGAATGCTGGAGCGCGGACGGGGAGCGCGTCGCGACCGCGGCGAGCGTGCACAGGTTTAGCGAACCCTCTCCCCTTGCGAGGGGAGAGGGTGTCCGCGAAGCGGACGGGTGAGGGGAACGGCGCTCCATCCGGATAGCGCGCACACCCCTCATCCGGCCCTTCGGGCCACCTTCTCCCCTCAAGGGGAGAAGGATGTACAACATCGCAGAGCTGCGCCTATCCAAACACCTCAAACAACCCGGCCGCCCCCATGCCGCCGCCGATGCACATGGTCACCACTGCGTGTTTCGCCTTGCGCCTGCGCCCTTCCATCAGCACATGCCCCACAAGCCGCGCGCCGGTCATCCCGAACGGGTGGCCAATCGCGATGGAGCCGCCATTGACGTTGTACTTTTCCGGATCGATGCCGAGGCGGTCGCGCGAATAGAGGCATTGGCTGGCGAACGCTTCGTTCAACTCCCAGAGATCGATGTCGTCGATCTTCATGCCCTGCCGCTCCAAGAGGCGCGGCACGGCGAACACTGGGCCGATGCCCATTTCGTCCGGCTCGCAGCCGGCGACCGCGAAGCCTTTGAACAAGCCAAGCGGCTTTAGGCCCCGCTGCTCGGCTTCCTTCTCCTCCATCAGCACCACAGCGGCTGCGCCATCGGAGAGCTGGCTTGCATTGCCGGCGGTGACGAAATTGCCCGGCCCGCGCACGGGCTCAAGCTTGGCGAGGCCCGCGAGCGTGGTGTCGGCGCGGTTGCATTCGTCCTTGGTCACTGTGTAATCGACCAGACTTTCTTCCTTAGTTTCCTTGTTGACCACTTTCATTTTGGTCGCCATCGGCACGATTTCGTCGTTGAACAATCCGCCCGCCTGCGCGGCGGCGATGCGCTGCTGCGAGCGCAGCGAGTATTCGTCCTGATAGTCGCGCGCGACATTGTAGCGCTTGGCGACGATGTCGGCGGTTTCGATCATCGCCATCCAAAGCTCGGGCTTCTCGCGCATCAACTTCTCTTCGGTGAGATGATAACGGTTCATGTGCCCGCCCATTTGCACCAACGAAATCGATTCCACGCCGCCGCCGACCGCCGCCCGCGCACCTTCGTTCATGATGTAGTGCGAAGCCTGCGCGATCGCTTGCAGGCCCGAGGAGCAGAAACGGTTCACCGTTGTACCGGATGTGGTCACCGGACAACCTGCCCACAGCGCGGCTTGGCGCGCGACGTTGTGGCCGGTGGCGCCCTCGGGGCCGCCGCAGCCGAGCACCACGTCCTCGATCTCCGCAGGCGCGATCTTGGCGCGCGCCACCGCGTGCTGAATCGCATGCCCCGCCATCGCCGCGCCGTGCGTGTCGTTGAAGCCGCCTCGGCCGGATTTGGCGAGGCCGGTGCGGGCGTAGGAAACGACGACGGCGCGACGCATGGGAGGCTCCTTGAATGAATGCGGCGTCACCTTAGTTTCACACGCGATGCAACGAAAGCGCGAAATTGGGGCAAGCCTTCCCGCAGCTTCTTGCTTCACCGACCTGGGCGGCTAAGGTGGCGTTCGGGTCCCAGGCGGAGGGGACGGTGCGGGGGAGATTTTGATGACCGATCAGTCGCGCGTGCAGCTCCATGTCGAGAACAATTCGAGCATCGGGCAGTTTCTTTGGATCGGCTTCTATTCGGCGCTGCTTGCTATTCCGACGCTGACGCTGTTCCGGTTTTGGGAGCGCACCATCGTTCGCCGCCACCTCTGGGGCGAGACCACGATTGGCGGCGAGCCGCTCGAATATACCGGCAAGGGCTCGGAGCTGCTGGTCGGTTTCCTGATCGCGATCTTCACCGTGGTGCTGCCGCTCTCCATCGCCCTCGTAGCCGTGCAATTGCTGTTGCCGCCGGAGGCCCTCCTGGCGGTGGTGCTGCTGGCCATCTACCCGATAATGTTTGTCCTGATCGGCATGGCGATTTTCCTCGTGCGCCGCTACCAGCTTTCGCGCACGGTTTGGCGCGGGGTGCGTTTCGAGCAGCAGGGCTCTTCCTGGAGCTTCGGCTTCCTCACCTTGGGTTACATCTTGCTGACCATCATCACGCTTGGGTGGTTCGGCCCGGCGATGCAATTGCGGCTGGAAAAGCGGCTTTGGGACAACGCTTATTTCGGCGACATGAAGTTCAGCTACGACAATTCAAAAGAAGCGCGCACCGAGCCGGTCTATGTCAGCTACATTCTCGCTTATGTGGGCATTGTGCTGTTCTATGCGGCCTTCATTGGCGTCGGCATGATGAGTGGATTCTTTGAATACGGAAGTGCGCCGGGCATTGAACAGATCCTGATCCTTTACGCCGCGATCTTCGGCGGCGCCTTCCTGCTTATTTTCTTCGTCGCCTGGCACCAGGCGGCCCTCATCCGCCAAGTCACCAAATCGATCTCCCTCGGCGACGTGAAGCTGAAGTCGCGCCTCGGCGCCTGGGACATTATCGAGCTTGCGATCACCAACACGCTGCTAATCATTTTCACTCTCGGCATCGGCCTGCTGGCGGCGCAGATGCGAGTGTGGCGGCGCATTTGCAGGAAGCTCGAAGTCGAGGGCGAACTTGACGTTGCCCGCATCCAACAAGCCGCCTCGCGCGGCCCTGGCTCGGGCGAGGGCATGGCCGACGCATTCGATCTCTCGGGAGGCCTCTGAGCGCGATGTATGAGGGCCGCTTTTTCGACGGCAAGGTCGCCCGCGAGCACCGTGTGCGGGTGCGCTTCACCGAAAACGCGCTGGTCATCGAGGGCGAGGGCATCGCCGCGGAATGGCCCGCCAACAAAGTAGAAGCGCGCCGGCAGCAACACGAGCATCGGCTCACGAGCAAGACCGATCAGGACGCACGCCTGGTGGTGCTCCACAGCTACCAGTTCGCCGCCGACCTCACCCGCCTCGCCGTCATCGGCCCTGCTCGCGAGGCGCGGCGTTGGATGCTTCTCGGCGGCGTGCTGGTAGGCGTCAGCGCCCTGATCGGGGCGACCATCTTTGTGTTCTTGCCGATGGCCGCCGAGCCGCTGGCGCACCGCACGCCGCTCTATGTAGAGGAGCAATTTGGCGAAAACCTGCAACAGCAGGTGCTGGTGATGCTGCGGCCGTGCAAAGAGACGAGTGTGGCCGATCTTGCGGTCGAGCCCTTGGTCGATGAGCTTGCGCATGTGAGCGGCACGCCGTTCGATGTGCGCGTCACCTTCGTGCGCACGCCCATGCCCAATGCGCTCACGCTTCCCGGCGGGCGCGTGCTGGTAACTAGCGGGTTGCTCGAAACGCTTGAGAGTCCCGACGAACTTGCCGCTGTGCTGGCGCACGAATTAGGGCACGTGCAGGCGCGCGATTCCATGGTGTCGCTCTATCGCAACGCGGGGCTGGGCATGTTCCTGGAGGCGATCACCGGTGGCACCGGGCTCGCGCAGCAGCTCATCCTGCTTGGCGGGCAATTGGCCGAGCTGCGCTATACCCGCGCGCAGGAGCAGCGCGCCGACGCTTTCGCGCTGCAATTGATGGCTGACGCAGGTTACGATCCCGAGGCGTTGGCGCGCGCGTTCGAGGCGATCGGAGGCCGCGCCGAAGAGCTGCGCGAGAGCGATCTCGAATCCGAAGGGCCCGAGTGGATGCTCACCCATCCGAACCTCAACGCCCGCATCGCCG
>DPWD01000156.1 GCA_003526465.1 Hyphomonadaceae bacterium | reverse complement strand
CAGGCTCGGCGGCAAACGGTCGAGCAGCGCCTGGTTGGCGAGCAGAAGCGGCGTGGCGAACGGCGCCGCGAGCATCCACGCCGCCAAGCCCCCGCTCACCAGCAGGATGGCGAAACGCGGCGCCATGCACGCCAGGATGAAGCCGCCGAGCCCGAAGCCATAGGCGACTATGTTGGCGGCCTGATCGAACTGGAAAGCGAAGAATCCGCCAACGAAAAGCGCCGCTATCGCCAGCTGCGGCCGGCCGGCCCCAAGGGCTGCCCCCGCTATCGGCCAGACAAACCCCAGCAGCACCACCACCCCACGGGCCGGGTTGCGCTCGATCAGCCAATAGATCTGCGCGGGCTGCATGGCGCGGTTGAGCGGGAGCCGCCCAAGCGCTTCCACAGCCAGGAGCAGAGCAAGAACCACGAAGGCGGCCAGCGCCGCCGCGCATGTCAGCCGCCTTGACTCGGAGTTCACGCTGGCCCCCGCCGCGAACAACAAGCCCAGCACGATGGTTGCTGCAAATTTGGGCGCCTGAGCATGATCTGCGTAGGAGGACCAGGCCGTCGAAGCCGCCGCCCAGGCGGTGAAGGCAAGCAGCAGCAATACCCACAAAGCCTTGGATTCAAAGCGTTGCCGCACTAGCGAAGGGCGAAATGAGAGTGCGCCCGCCGCCGCGAGCAGTGCGGGGATCGCCATTGCGCCTGCTGCCGCAGTCGCTGGAAGCAGTGCGAAGAATGCGGCGCGCGCGCCACCGCCGATATCGAACTTGCCGCCCATAGCCCATCCTTCACGCGGGAGAGAGGCTTGTCACGGCCCGCCGGGGGCTGGCAATCCCCAGCCCTCAGGCCTCAAACATTCCTGTTCGGTAACAAAGGTTTCGCATCTTAGTGCTTGGCGCCGGGGAAGATTTAGGGTTTGTTACGCCCGAGGCGCGCAAGGTCCGGGGCTGCACGCCTTGGGTACGCCTGCGCGGGAGTGGCGCCATGAGGGAACCTACCGAGGAACAAACGGCCGAGGAGCACTGGGTTGGCGGCTACGCGCGCGAAGTGCGTGAAACCGTGATCAAGTCCGCGCTCACCGGCGTTGCCGCGACGGCGCTCGCGGTTGTTGCTATTTCACCGGCTGGGCTAGGCGGATTTATCGGCACCAGCTTGGCGTCCGGTTTCGGCGGCAATGCCAACATCGCGCCCGCTGACGATCCGTATGCAAATCTGCCGGCGTTCCCAGCGCCGCTCACCAGTTCTGAACTCGATCAAATTCGCGGCGAACTCGCGCGTACTTCCGTTGCGCTTGAGCTGACGCGCGCGGCGACAGCGGCTCGCATTGAGCATGTGCGCGCCATCGCCGAAAACGACGCTGGCTCGTCGTTCGCGCCAGTCGATGCGGTTATCGCTGCCCCGGCGTCTCTGAACAGTGCGACGGTGACCCCTGTTGTCAGTGCCGCCGCCAGCGCGCCAGCAGCCGAGCTGCAGCCCGGTCTGGTGCCCGCCAATTATTCCGGCGGTGAGGGCGCGGCCGGCTATCAAGGCAGCCACCAAGCGCTCGCCGATCTTATGTTCGCGCACGAGAATTTCTGAGCACCCTTCACGCAAGAGCGCCGATTCGTGACAGCGTAAGCGCGTCGCGCTAAAGGCGTTGGCAAGCGAGTTGCCCGAGCTGTTGTCTTGGGGACGTGAAGGGAAATGAGAGATGCCGCGCGTCGTCCTGCTGCTTGCGCTCGCCGCCTTCGCCGTCGTTGCGCCGGCCCGCGCCGAGACCTATCGCCTGAATTACGAAGCCGCGGTGCTCAACGTTGTCGTGCTGGGGACTGCGAATTTCGAAGTCACCGCCAGCCCCACGCGGTACGCAGTACGCGCCGGCTTGCGCACCTCCGGTATGGCGCGGCTGTTCGACCAGACCGAAATCACCGCGACCGCAACGGGGACAGTGTCGGGCGCCGGCATCGCCTGGTCGCGCTATGACCTCTCGCATGCCTATGTGGGCAAATTCCGCCGCATCCGAATGAACCGCTCGCCTGCCGGGGTGGACGCCGACATCGCGCCTGCCTATGGCGACATGGGCGAGCCCCCGGCAAGCGAGGCGCAGCGCGCCAATTCCTACGATCCGCTGACGGGCTTGTTCGCCTTGGGCCGGCAGATCGGCGTCGCGCGCGCCTGCCGCGGCGGGGTGCTCATCTATGACGGCCGCCAGCACTATCGCCTCTCGGTGACCCCGCGCGGGCAGGGCGCCTTCAACAGCGGCGGCTACAATGGTCCCGCTCTCAATTGTGCTTTCCGCTACGAACCGATCGCGGGCTTCGAAGCTGATTTTAACAGAGACGCGGTTCCGCTTGCCGATTCCTGGTTTGCGCTGCCGGCGCAGCCTGGATTTGCGGCGCCGCTTCGGCTCACGGTGCCAACCCCGCTCGGCGCGGCGCAGCTCGATCTGCGCGGCTATGAAGCGCGCTGAGCGGCAAATCAAGGACACCCATGACGCGCGTGCTTGTGACCGGCGCTTCGGGGTTCATCGGTTCAGCATTGGCGCCGGCGCTGGTCGCCAGCGGCTTTAGTGTTCGCGCCGCCTCCCGCCGTGCAAGGCCCGATGGCGTTGAGTCGGTTCGCGTTGGCGATCTGGGAGAGGGCCATGATTGGACGCGCGCACTTGCGGGCGTCGATGTGGTGGTGCACCTCGCCGGCCCCGCGCACGCTCGCCACAGCGAGCACGAACTGCGCGCGGCGATCGTGGAAGGAACAAGGGCGCTTGCCGCGCAAGCGGAGACGGCGGGCGTCAGGCGTTT
>DPWD01000178.1 GCA_003526465.1 Hyphomonadaceae bacterium | reverse complement strand
GGGCGGCGCCGTCTACGCCGCGGGCGCCGCCGAAGGCGCGATCGCCGGCGCGCAGAGAACAGGCGCGACAGACGGCTTTCTCGCGCGCCTCGACGAATCAGGCGATATCGTCTGGCTGCGCAATTTCAACACATCCGGCGGGGCCTTGCGCCTTACCTCCCTAGCGGTGGACGCCGAGGGCGTCTCCGCGCTTGATGTATTGGGCCTGCCGCGCGGCGCCGTCGCCGCGCGCGATTCAACGCGCCTCATTGACCTCACCGCCTTGCGCGTCGGCGATGAGTTGAGCATCTCCGTCAATGAGGGCCGCGCCCGGCGCATCACGATCTCAAAGGACGACACGCTTGCGAGCCTCGCAAGCCGCCTTGATCAGGCGCTCGGCGCACGCGGCGATGCGCGCATCGTTCGCGATGGAGAAGTCCATCGCATCGAACTCACCGCGCGGCGCGGCGATGCGATCTTTCTATCGCCAGGCCGCGAGGGGCGCGATGCGCTGGCCGCGCTTGGCGTCGACGCCGGCGTCATCTCGATCAGGCCGACGCCAGACTCGCCGGGCGGCAAAGGCGAAATCCGCGCCTTCGGCCTTGGCCTCTCGCTGTCGGACTTGAAGGTCGGCGACAAGGACGAGGCGCGCAAAGCGAAAATCGACATCTCCGCCGCGCTGTCCATTCTGCGCCAGGCCTATGACGCCCTCGCCGATCCCGCCTCCTTGGACAAAACCGATGCGGAAAAAGCACGCGAGCAGCGCCTCAACGGCGCCGCGCCCGCCCACATCCAGGCGCAGTACGCAAATTACCGCGCCGCGCTGCTGCGCCTTGGCGGTCTCATCTAATCGATCCGAAGGCGGACGAACGCCATGCCGCCCGCCTGATCTCCGTCATAGCTCGGCGACAGTCCATCTGAAGGCAGCGCAAGGCTCCCTTGCAGGCCAAACCCCAGCGCGGCATGTTCGGCCACGCGCCAGTCACGCACCGCGCCGAGTGAAGCGCGCGTCACCCGTTCGGCCGGCCCATGCGGCGCCAATCCCAACTCATCCGTCTCCAGATGTTCGAGGCGCGCGAAGATCGTCCAGCGCGGATTGGGCCGTAGCGCACCTTCAAGGAGCCAAGCGTCGAGCGAGGCCCCGTCGCTCCGTTCTTTCAGCGCGGCCGCCCCCGTCACCGAAAGCCAGCCCTCGGCGCCGATTGCGCGCGTATAGATCGCGCTCACCGATGTGCGTGTTTCATCCTCATCAGGCTCAAGCGCCTCCGGGCTGCGTATCTCGGCCCATGACGCCTGCAACGCCCAATTGGGCGTCGGGTTCCAGCTCAGGCGCACCGAAGTAGAATCGAGATCGCCGGTTTCGACGTCATACCGATGCTCATCCGGCTCGCGGCCGCGAAAGCGCGACGCCTCGATCTTGAAGCCGACATGCACATAGCCGGCGGTGAGCACGCCAAACGTGACGTGCGTGGAATCGAGCCAATGATGCGTGATCGGCGCTTCCGGCGAATCCATGCCCGAGAGCCGGTGCATGAACACTGGCGGCCCAAACGCCGGCTCGCCAGGCAGGCCCGCATAGACGAACACGCTGTCGCGCACCGACAAACGATGCGCATAGGATGCGGACAGCTCAACGAAAAGATCGTGCGGGTGCTGACGATCCACCAAAGTCGTGACGCCGTCGCCCGTCTCGCCCGCTGCGAACAGCAATGGATAGCCATCCGCGCCCATGAACGGATCGGGGCTGAGCATCGCACGCAGATTGAGCGTATCTCCATTGGCGAAATCACGTCGCGCCGCGCCCATGATCATGCCGGCGATGAAGGCGTCATCATCCCCGCGCGGCCCGCCCTGCGTCGTCAGCACGCCGTTGAGCAGGGCGTGCCCCATGAACGTCCAGTCGCCGACACGCGCATGCACGCCGCCATGCTCGGAGGCGTCCGGCTGCCAACTCGTGCCCGAGGCCTCCCGCGCCATGGGATAGGCGCCGAGCGCGCCGCCAGAACCATGATCCCTGTGATCCACGGGCGTTTCCTGGGCCGGCGCCGCAGGCGCACCATGCATGTGCTGGTGAGCATCCTGCGCAGCCGCTGGGCTGGAGAGCGCAAGCAGCGCGGCGATAGAAACGCGAAGGTCCATAAGGAAAGCCTACCAAGCCTGGCCCGACGCCGCCAGTGCGCCAGCTACCCCGCGGCGGCCCCTTTGGCCTGCGCCGTAAGTCTACGCAGACCCACCAGCACGGCGCGCCGTGTTGCTTGATCGGCTGACAATTCCGGCCGGCGAAGCGTACGCAGCGCATTCACATGGACGCGCGCCGATTCCCACGGCGCGTCGGCAATCTCACTACCACTCTCGATATGATTATCGATGAGATCGCACAAGCTCCCCGCTGCTTCGCTCAATTCATTCAGCTGAAACGTGCCGGCCATGGCGAAAATTTCGCTCGCGCCATGATAGAGCGTTGCGAGATCGCCCACGCCATCGGCGCTGACCAGAGCCGTGAGCGCCTCGATACTGGCGTCGATCCCTTCCATGCAGGACTCGCGTACTGTCTCCAACCGCTCTTCCGCAGCCTGCAGCGCACGCGCTACGCTCATTCCGCCCGACTGCCGCATGAGCCGCGCAAGACGTCGCACCGGTTGAAAGGTGATGACGGCGCTCACAAGGACACTTTCTGCGGTTTCAGCAATGAGTCGATTTCAGATTGCGACATGTTCGGCTCCACCGCCTCGCCCAATTGCGTATCCACATCCGTGCTGCGCCGCGCGCTGACGCCTGGCGGCGGCCCTTCGAATTTGAAGCGGCGATCCGGGCCGGCATAGACTTGGGAAACTACAAATGGCCGATTGTCCTTCACCACCCACAAGATGCGATCGAGCAGCGTCGCGGGCGTGAGAGGTTTTGTGATGAAAAAGCTCGCGCCGGAATTTCGCGCTTTCAAAATGCCGGACTTGGCCCCGTTCGCCGAAACGGCGATAACCGGCGCGCCGCGATTGGGTTCAAGATCCGAACGGCGCAGCCAGGTTACGAAATCATACCCGCCCTCAATCGTTGGGTCGATCACGATGAGATCGACCGGGCGCCGTTTGACAATATCTTGCGCCTCGTCCGCGGTCGTCGCACGCAGACAATTCCGCGCTCCGAACCCAACAAATATTTGTTGAAGCACGTCGGCGCTATGATGGCTCCGCTCGACCAGCAGAACAACCGCGGACTCGAAATTGATCCGCCCATTAGGGTCTAATGTCGTCGCCACATCTTCGTCCTAAAAAAATTCCACGTCACCGCTATTGGCGTCTACAACGCTTGCCTCACCACCGAGACGGTTTTTCATCTCGGCCAGCGTGATGCGCTCCAGCGCCGCGCGCGCATCGAGCGGCGTGGCTGTTTCCGGCAAACTGGAAAGCGCACCCATGAAATCCCGCAGCGCCGCGAGGTGTTGCATCAGAAGATCGAGTTGTTGAAGATCGCGCACGCGTTCGGAATCGAGGCCAAGTGCAGCGGTCGAGGCGCACAAGGATTGCTCGATGCGCACGCCAATCAGACGCAAGAGCTCGATTTCCAGCGCCAGACGCGCACACATCTCGCCCAGGGCGCGTTCTGTCTCCGGCGCTTCGTGCGCCGCAATCGCCGCGCTCGACATCAGAACAGCTCCACATCACCGGCCGCTGGCGGCGGCGGCGGCGCGCCGCGCC
>DPWD01000080.1 GCA_003526465.1 Hyphomonadaceae bacterium | reverse complement strand
CCATCGCGGCCCTCGACGCATCCCAGGATGTTTGGCTCGCGCGCTGCACGGGCTTCACGCAAAGCCCGTTCGCGCCGGCCGGCGCGCCTTGCCCACATGCGGCGTGGGCGTGCCTTGAGTGTCCAAACGCCATCATCACCGCGGCCAAGCTGCCCGCTCTCTTCGCATTCCTCGACTTCATGGAGAGCGAGCGCGGCGGGCTCTCGGCTTCAGCCTGGCGCGCCAAGTTCGGTCAAGCACACGCGCGCATCACCGAGCAGATCCTGCCCAAATTTCCCAAGACGATCGTCGCGAGGGCTCGCTCTGAGGCCCGGCCACGACTTCACTTGCCGATCGAGGTGACAGGATGACGGCGCGCGCATCCCGGCCCGATGCTCATCACGCCCTTGACCTGCGCCCCGTGCTGGAGAGCGCGCCCCTCAAGCCAGGAGTTCCGCGTTCAAAGCTCTCACGTTTTGGCGACGCGAGCTGGGACCTTTCGCCGGCGGTGACGCGCGCAAACACGCGCCGTTGCCACATCACCGCGCACTTTGGCGACATCGATGACGCCCGCCTCGTCCGCACGCTGAAGGAGTTTCTGTACGCCCGGCTTAATGTCGACCTGCCAGGCGCACGCTTGCGTCTGCCGCCATCGATGCTGCGAGCCTATTTCAACCGCATCCGCCGCTTCCTCGATTTCGTTGTCGAGCGATTGGGCTGTTGCGACCTCTCTCGCGTCGATCAGCCTCTTGTCGATGCATACTTCGCCAACCTGCGCCAAGGCGCCAGCCGCTCCCGCAAGCAGATCGCGCATTTGCTCCAGATCGTCGTTGAGGTTGCTCTCTTCAGCGCACACATGCCCAGCGGCGGATTGCGCTTCACGCCGTGGCGAGGACGCCCCGCTTACCAGGTCGCTGGGGCCCGCTCCACGCCCGGCGAGTGCAACACGCCGCGCCTGCCGGAGAGCATCATCGAGCCCTTGCTGGCCTGGTCGATCAAGTACGTCAACGTGTTCGCGCCCGACATTCTCGCGGCGCGCGAGGAGTGGGAGCGCCTGAAACGCCGCGCTGCGCGCGTCTGCGCCGCTGAGGCTCAGCTTCCATTAGACGCCCGTCGGCGCCGCGTTGCGGCCCGTTTCAACGCGTTTCTTGAGACGCGTGCGCGTGAAGGGCGCGGGATTCCGGTCTGGAGTGCGCTTCCTGCTGGCCATGCCTCACGCCCGGTCGCGGCTGCATCGCTGATCAATCGCAAGCTGATCGAGCTGATCATCGTGTGCCCTCCAAACGCCACCCAAAGGCGCATCGATCGCCTACAGACGGCGCTCCCGCAGCTGGGCGCCGAGCTAGGCGGCATGGACACGCCAATTTCAATCGACCCCGACACCGGCAGGCCTTGGCGATCGCGCTTTGATCAGTTCGCCATTCAGACAGAAGAGCGCATGCTGCAGGCCGCCATCTATGTTGTTTGCGCCTATCTCACCGGCATGCGCGATTCCGAGGTGCAGGCCATGCAAGCCGGATGCTGCCGATCAATCCGCGGCGAAGACGGCGTCGTCATGCGTCACCGCATTCGTTCTGTCGCCTACAAGGGCAAGCGCGCTGTCCCCGAGCCAGCGGATTGGGTGACGATTGCTCCCGTCGCGGATGCCGTCAAAGTGCTCCACCGGCTGACCGCGCGCATTCGCGCGGCCGATGGCGAAGACGGGCTTTGGCGCGTGCTTCATCCGAAATCCTGTTCCAAGACGCACGTCTCCGCCGAGATCGTGCGCACGCTCAATCAGTTTCGCGATCACCTCAATGCGCAATTCGGCTCGCCCGGCGCGCCGATCATTCCGCCAGGGCCCGACGACCGCCCTTGGCGCATCACCACCCGGCAGTTCCGGCGCACGATCGCTTGGCACATCGCCAATCGCCCGTTCGGCGCCGTCGCCGGCATGATTCAGTACAAGCACGCCTCCGTCGCCGCGTTCGAGGGCTACGCCGGTTCAAGCCAATCAGGCTTTCGCGCCGAGATTGCCCGCGAGCGCGCCTTGGGCCAGCTCGACGACATCATGACCTATTTCGACGCGCATCAGGACGGTCTGTCGCTTTCGGGCCCCGCATCGTCGCGCGTAAAGCGTTCGCTCGACACCGCCGCCGTAGATCTCTCGCCGCTTCCAGGCCGGGTCGCCGATCGTGCGCGCCTGCGCACCTTGCTCAAGGATCTCGCGCGCACGCTGTACGTCGGTCCGCTCGCAGACTGCTTCTTCGATCCCGCTCACGCGCTCTGCCTAAAGCGCGCGACTGACATCGAGCGTGAAGCTCCGGCCATGGCGCTCTGCGAGCCGACGCGTTGTCCCAATGCATGCTTCACCACACGGCATAAGCCGGTCTGGGCCAAGGCGCGCGACGATGCAGCGCTCATGCTCAAGGAAAAGCGCCTGTCCTCCGCACAGCGGACGATCCTCAAGGCCGATGTTGCGCGCTACGCCTACGTTGTCGATGCCATCGGCGCCGATCAGCCGGAGCCGATCTCCAGCAATGAGGCGGAGCGGACGGCGCCCGCGCCGCCGCGCAACGGCTAACGCCGTCCTCCGCTTCGCTGCGGCCCGTTCGGGTGCGCGCCGGCGCTAACGAGCGCCGCTTCAAAAGCTCCGCCGCCGGAGATCGGCTCCGGCTGGTTTGGAGCTTCACCGATGTCATCTTCTCAACGCGCCAGCATCTACGAGCGCATCACCGCCGAAATTCTCGCCGCCATCGAGCGCGGCGCCGACACCTGGCGCATGCCCTGGCACCACGACGGTTCTCCTGCTGCACGTCCCATCAATGTCACCACCGGCGTGGCGTATCGCGGCCTCAACATTCTCGCCCTCTGGGCCGCCGCCGAGGAGGCAGGCTACACCCATGGTCTATGGGGCACGTATCGCTGCTGGGCGAAGCTCGGCGCGCAAGTGCGCAAAGGCGAGCGCGCAACGCTCGCCGTGTTCTGGAAGCGCACTGAGATTGGCGATGCCGAAGACGGCGACGATGAGCAATCCAAGCGTCCGCGCATGTTCGCGCGCGGCTTCTCGCTTTTTAACATCGCGCAAGTGGACAACTATTCACCGCCCGAGTTTCCGCGATTGCCTGAGAGCGAGCGCATCGCCCACGCGCAAGCGTTCATCGCCGCACTCCAAGTGCCGATCGCAATCGGCGGCGACATGGCCTACTATCAACCGTCGACCGACACCGTACACCTGCCGCCGTTCGAGCGTTTCAAGGACGCCGTTTCTGCCATCGGAGTCAGTGTGCATGAGCATGCACATGCATCGGGGGCCAAGCATCGTCTCGATCGCGATCTCACAGGGCGGTTCGGTTCCTTCTCCTATGCGATGGACGAAGCCATTTCTGAATTGACCGCGAGTTTCATTCTCGCCGACCTCGGCCTCGCTTGCGAACCGCGTCCCGACCACGCCGCATACATCGCGTCGTGGATGGAAGTTCTGAAGTCGGACCCGCGCGCCATTTTCACCGCCGCGTCGAAGGCTCAGCAAGCTGCCGACTGGATGCATTCCATGCAGCCATCACGCAGCCAAGAGGCTGCGTGATGGCCCACAAAACTGTGGAAATCGTTCCGGGTCCAGCTGGACTGTCAGGATATATTGCCGAACTTGGCGCGGCCTATCTCGGCGCCCATTTCGGTCTGCCGCCGGATCATGTGCACGACCATTCCGCCTACATCAGCCACTGGATAAAGTTACTGCGCGAACATCGCCGCGCTTTTCTCGACGCCGCCGCGAAAGCGCAAGCGGCTGTCGATTGGCTGTTGGCCAAGAGCCCGGTTCCGGGCTCGGCATTCGAGGGAGGCGTCGATGTCGCGGCTTGAACGCATCGTCTCGCAGTATGGCGGTATCCTGCTCGATAACGGCAAGCGCGCGCTCATCTGCGGGCCTGGCCACGGAAGCAAGGACCGCTCGGTCTCGCTCAAGGAAACGGAAGACGGGCGCATCCTCATCCATTGCTTCAGCCCCAAGGACGATTGGCGCGCGGTGCGGAGGGCGCTGGCGGAGAAAGGATTGTTGGATGATGAAGCCGCGCCCACCGAGAAGCGCGCGGGGAAGGTGGCGAGCCCGCCTCCTGTCGAGGATAAGCTCGCGCGCGCCGAGCGCCTGTGGGCCGAGAGCCGGCCGGCGCCATGGACCTG
>DPWD01000194.1:1758-7574 GCA_003526465.1 Hyphomonadaceae bacterium | reverse complement strand
CCTATTGAGGCTCCACAGCTAGTCATCGAACCGGGAAAGGCCGGCTATCAGAGAGGGCGAATTCGCTTCAACTTCCAGACTCGCGCCACTGTCGACGCCGATAGACCTTTCTCAAGCGAAACTCACGACTACGAGGAGAGCATCATCTCCTTCATGGTCGGAACCAGCGAGCGCGAAGAGGCACAGCTTCCTAACGCCGGAAGGGTCATGATCATACGTGGTGCTACCGGGGCCGGCAAAACGACGACACTTGAGTACTGCTCCAGTAGGGCAATCGATAGGACAAAGCAGCTCGGAAACGAGCGTGAACTCTGGCTCGTGCCACTTCAGTTCAACGACGTCGATGGCGTCATGCTAGAGACGAGCGGAGCAATCGATCTAAGCTACTTCTGGCGTTACGTCGCGAGCAAAGTGATCGACGTCTTCAACGTCGATGTGGAAACAGCCGTTGAGGTCGGCGTATTCCTGAAATGGTGTTCGCGCCAGCCGGAGCTCAAAGCGCACGTCGAGCCGCTCTTTAGATTTCTCGAAACGGCGCTGCCGAAAGTTCACGCGTTCGTGGATCGAAGGGGACTGGGGACCATCACGGTAGATCAACTGCTGGACCACCTACTTCGGGAGCGAGAACACTTCATCGGAACGATGACCGAGAAAGAATTGGCGATTTATGGCCTCGCCAAGTTTCGCTTCACCATGGAACAGGAGGACGCCAAACATCGTCGGATCGTCCTTATTGTCGACAACGTCGACCACCTTCCGCCAGCATTTCAAACCGAGTTGGTTCGGTTTTCCATGTGGGTCGCTCAGTTTCTTACCTTCAAACTCGTCATAGCGATCCGGCCACTAACGTGGGAGAATCTTCACGGCCAACATGTATTGCACGTCGAAGTGCACCAATCGACTTCGCTTGCGGATGTTCTCTCCTCACGACTTCGCACATTTGCGCATAGCAAATCGGTAGATGAGGACACGAAGGCCGCGGTCCAAGCGCTCATTTCTGAGTTAGCGAATTCGCACTATCATCTTCGGACTGTCATCTACGGCACCTCCGGCATCAGTGTTCGCGCAGCCATACGCAACTTCGCGAATTTTATCTCCAGCCCGTTGCTTGACCGTCATTCTCTTCACGACATCGCAAACCGCACGTTACAGGTCAGTGAGCTGATACGTGCTTACCTCTTTAGCACAGACAGCACGATTGATCAGACCTATTTCGAGAACCTGTTCAGCGTTGGCCAACGCCGAACACCGCACCTTGCCCTGCTCAAATGCAGAGCCCTGGACTTTATTCTTCGCGCTCAGTTGGGTCGAACGCCCTTGATCGAATTGGTTGAGTTCTTGCGCTCGTTCGGACATTCCGAAGACAACATCCTGGTTGCCGTGAACGAGCTTATGTACCGCAATCGCGCACTACTATGGTCAAACGAAGCGTTCCGCTTTGATACGCTGGACGAGAGGTTAAAGCGCGCAACGGCCTCTGTCGCTCCCGCTGGCTGCTCTTATTACGCAAATCTGTTCGGTGAGTATTTCTATACCGAGGCCTGCCTCGCAAATTCTCGGATTAAAACCGTCCCCGCCCAAAGTGTAGTCGCCTTCTCACGAGACTTGATTGATCAGGATGACCGCGCCGTCACACTCGCCGCGTCGTCCACCCGACAAAAGGATCGTTCGCCACGCACGCGCTCCGGACCGCATAAGGGAGCCCACTCCCTCAGCCTACGGATTAACGATTTCTTACCGCGCGCTACTCACGTCGGCACGACCAAAACGCGCGCGCACGTGTGCGAGCCCGAGCGCGCGATAAAACAATTCCGGGGAAAAAGGGTCCGCCGGTCGCCGCGCGCAAACCGGACCTCAACGGCGTGCGCGCCGTGGGTAGGCTGATGGGTAGGGCGCCGCCTGACAGTGCCTTATTTCGTTTATTATCTTATGATTTCAGTATCTTACGTTAGTACGCCTGGTGGACCTGAGGAGGATCGAACTCCTGACCTCCGCATTGCGAACGCGGCGCTCTCCCAGCTGAGCTACGGGCCCTTCCGGCGACTTGTCCGGGGAAGGCGCGATATAGGGCTGCCCCCGCGGGAGCGTCAACCGCGCCTGGCGGCGCAGCGGGGCCGCTCCCAAAACGCCCCGCCCCGGCGGCTATCCTTCAACGGGGCGCTGGCATCTCCGGTGAATCCTGATAGAGGCGACGCCATGTATTCGGGCGGACTTCTGGCGATTCTTTTTGGCTTGGCCGACACCTTGATCGCGCTCGTGATCGTAGTGCTGATCGTCTATGTCGTGATTTCATGGCTTTACGCCTTCGACGTGGTCAGCCGGCGCAACCCGTTCGTGAACTCGATCCATGAATTTGCCCGCCGCCTGACCGATCCGATGCTGGCCCCGCTACGGCGGCTGATCCCGCCCATCGCCGGGGTGGACCTTTCGGTGCTGGCGCTGATTCTACTGCTGCAGCTAGGCCGGCAATTGCTGCCTTGGCTGCACGGCGTGCTCACGGGCCAAGGACCGGTGCTCTGAGCAGGCTGCTGGTCCGGTTGACCCCCTCCGGCGGTGCTGACCGTATCGACGGCCGCGCGGTGGACGCCGACGGCAAACCCTACCTCAAAGCGCGCGTGCGCGCTCCGCCCGAGGACGGAAAAGCCAACGCCGCGCTGGAGGCGCTGATCGCCAAGGCGCTGGGAATCGCCAAAGGCAAGGTGCGCGTCGTACGCGGGCAAACGGCGCGGATGAAGGCGCTGGAGATTGACGGCGTGAGCGAAGCGGACGTGGCGGGGTTCTTGGAGAAGTTCAATGCCGACTAGCGTAAGGCGCACCCCATGACAGCACGCACGATTGACGGAAAGGCCATTGCCGCGTGGGTGCGCGCGGACGTGGCGACGGCGGTGAAAGCATTGCCGGGCCAGCCCGCGCTCGCGGTGGTGCTGGTTGGCGACGATCCGGCGAGCCACGTCTATGTTTCGTCCAAGGCCAAGCAAACAATTGAAGCCGGCATGCGCTCGGTGGAAGTGCGCCTGCCGGCAAACACGGCGGAAGGCGATCTCATCCAGAAGGTGCGAGAGCTTTCCGCCGATCCCTCGGTCGATGGCATTCTTGTACAACTCCCGCTGCCCAAGCACATCGACGAAGCCGCCGTGCTCGCCTGCGTCGATCCGGCGAAGGATGTCGACGGTTTGACCGAAGCCAGCGCCGGCAAGCTTGTGCTCGGCAAGCCTGGACTTCGCCCCTGCACGCCGGTGGGCTGCGTGATCCTGGCAAAGACCGAACGGCCAGACCTCTCAGGCGCGAATGTCGTGGTGATCGGCCGCTCGATCCTGGTGGGCAAACCGGCGGCCCTCTTGTTCCTGGAGCAAAACGCCACGGTAACGCTGGCGCACTCCAAGACCCGCGACCTGAAGATGGTGTGCCGGGGCGCGGATATTCTGGTGGCCGCCGTGGGACGTCCCGAAATGGTGCGCGGCGACTGGATCCGCCCCGGCGCGATTGTGATCGATGTGGGAACAAACCGGGTGCCCGCGCCGGAGAAGGGAGAAGGCAAGACCAAGCTGGTGGGCGATGTAGCGTTCAGCGAAGCGCTACAGGTCGCCGCCGCGGTGAGCCCCTCCCCCGGCGGGGTAGGCCCGATGACCATCGCCTGCCTTTTGCGCAACACCGTGCTCGCGGCCTGCGCGCGGCGGGGATGGGCCGTGCCGGATATGCTGGCGGCAGGTTAAAAGCGACCTTCGGCGCTTGTGAGCCTTGGAGGGCTCGTTTAGCGTCCGGCCACATTTCACCCAGGGAGGGGTCGAACGTGGCCAATACAAGTACAGCCGGAAAATCGGCAAACGGCATAGGGCGGCTGTTTATCCGCAAGAGCGTCGAGCAGATGCACGCGGAGCATGAGCAAGGCGAACTGAAGAAAACGCTTGGGCCGCTGAACCTGGTTTTCCTCGGCATCGGCTGCATTATCGGCACTGGCATTTTCGTTCTAACGGGCCGTGCGGCGGCCGAGTTCGCCGGCCCTGGCATCATGATTTCGTTCGTGATCACCGGCACGCTGTGCGCGCTGGTGGCGCTCGCTTACGCCGAACTCGCAGCCGCGATCCCGGTCTCGGGCTCGGCTTATTCCTATTCGTACGCTTCCATGGGCGAGATCGTCGCTTGGATTATGGGATTGCTGCTGGTGCTCGAATACGGGTTGGCCGCATCCACCGTGGCGGTGGGCTGGTCCGGCTATGTGGTGAGCTTCCTGGCTGATTATGGGATCAGCATCCCCGCCGCGCTCACTGCTGCTCCCGGGGTGGAAGTGACCGACCACGATACGGGGGCTGTCATCGCTACCGGCGTGATGAACCTGCCCGCCCTGCTCGCCATTGGCGCAGTAACCGCGTTGCTTGTCGTCGGCGTCTCTGAATCCGCCAGCGTCAACAACGTCGTTGTGGTGATCAAGGTTTCCGTGGTGATCGCCTTCATCGTCATCGGCGCACCCTACGTGAACCCCGCAAACTGGCAGCCAATGATCCCCGACCAGGTGCCGCCCCCGCCCGCGGGCTCGGACATGAGCATGTGGGGCCAGATCGGCGATGCGCTGTGGAACGTGGTGACCGCGCAGAACACCGCGCAATACGGCATTGGCGGCTTGATCGCTGGCGCAGCGACTATCTTCTTCGCCTATATTGGCTTTGAGGCAGTCTCCACCGCCGGCGCGGAATCGAAGAACCCTTCGCGCGACATGCCGATAGGGATTTTGGGCTCGCTCATCGTTTGTACTATCCTCTACATCCTGACCTCGGCGGTGCTCGTCGGCATCGTGCCGTATACGATGCTGAACAACCCGGCGCCGATCGCGCTTGCGGTCAATGAAATCGGGCTGCCCTGGTTTGCGACTCTAGTGAAGATCGGCGCCATCGCGGGCCTCTCTTCAGTGATGCTGGTGCTGCTCTATGGGCAGACGCGCATCTTCTACACCATGGCGCGCGATGGCCTCATCCCATCGGTGTTCGCCAACGTGCACAAGAGCTTCAAGACGCCCTGGATCAACACCATCCTGGTCGGGGTTCTGGCGGCGGGTTTCGCCGGCTTCATGAGCCTCGACGCGCTCGCCAATCTCACCAATGTTGGCACCCTGGCGGCGTTCGCCATCATCTGCATCACCGTGATCTATCTGCGCTTTGCACGGCCGGACATGAAGCGGCCGTTCAACATGCCGTTGCCGGTGATGTTGCTGGTCGCGACATTGGGCGCGCTGATGTGCGTGTTCCTGCTGATGTCGCTGATGGCGCACGTGCCGACGCGCAATTTCTTCCTGATCTATCTTGGGGTCGGGTTCCTGGTTTATTTCGTCTACGGCATTTCGAACTCGAAGCTCGCCAAAGGCCAGATCGTGCGCGGCCACGAGGACGTCGATCCGGTGCGCTAGACGCTCCACCAATCCCCGGATGAATGCGCAGCATTCAGTCCGGGGCCCAGGATCACGAACCGATCGTGTCTATGGGTCCCGCCCGGACTTGCGCTTCGCGCAATCGGGAAATGGGTGTTGGTGGTTTGAAGCGAGCGAATGCGGGGATAGATCGCGCGCTATCCTGCGTGTCGCCGAATATTTTCAAGCACTTAAGCGAATCTATCCGACCGGGTTGGCCTGTGTTGTACACTGTCTCCATCTCTCGCACTGGAGGTTCTCGTAGCTAGCCGAGCCACTTGAAGCGGGGGTCGCGATTGAGCGTGATTGCCAGCGGAGCGCCATAACTGCTGGGTCCGTGAGCCGAGGCAGGCTCTCGCACGTCGTCGGCCGAGCCGCCTACCGGAGTGAAACACCTCCGGCGACGGCGCCGAGCGAA
>DPWD01000194.1:170-1748 GCA_003526465.1 Hyphomonadaceae bacterium | reverse complement strand
TAGGAACTAACCCGGCGCATCCCCGCGCGCCCCGCCTCCTGCTTCAAGTCACGAGCAGCGCTTCGTGACGGCGCGAACCTGTGTTATGTCGTGATCGAGTGCACCCCATGCCCACACCCAAGATCGGCGCCGCCGCCGCCCTCGCCCAACTCCCCGGCTGGACCGCAGCGGACGGCCGCGACGCCATCGCCAAGGAATTCCGCTTCGCCGATTTCAACGCCGCGTTCGCGTTCATGACGCGCGTTGCGCTGCACGCGGAAAAGCACGACCACCATCCGGAATGGTTCAACGTCTACAATCGCGTCGAGGTGACGCTCGCCACCCACGACGCGGGCGGGGTGACGCAGAAGGACCTAGCGCTGGCGCGGTTTATGGATGAGATGGCTGGGAAGTAATATGGAGCGCCGGCGCCCTCGCCGGCATGCGGCGCCTCAGCTTGCGCCGGCATGTGCGAATTGAACACCGTATGCCGGCGAGGGCGCCGGCGCTCCATAGGAACGCAAACATGACCAATCGCGTCGCAGGGAAGAAAGCCTTCATCACTGGCGCCGCGCAGGGCTTAGGCGCCGCCATGGCAAAGGCGCTCGCGAGCGAAGGCGCGAAGGTAGCGCTGGCGGATGTGAACTTCGCCGGCGCCGCCAAGCTCGCTGAGGAACTTAACTCCGCGCATGGCGCGGGGACCGCGCACGCGTTCGAACTCGACGTCACCGACGAAGGCCAATGGATCGCAGCGCTTGAAGCAGCCAACGCCGCGATGGGCGGCGTCTCCGCGCTGATCAACAATGCGGGCATCGCCGGCGGCAAAGGCGGCATCGAGGAAATGTCACTCGCGGACTTCAAGCGCGTGATGAGCGTCAATGTCGATTCCGTGTTTCTCGGCGCCAAGCACGCGATCAAGTATCTGGCGCAAAACCAGCCCGGCTCTATCGTCAACATCTCCTCGATCGCCGGGCTGATCGCCTCCCACAACACGCCGGCCTACAATGCCTCCAAAGCCGCGGTGTGGCTGCTCTCCAAGAACGTCGCGCTCTATTGCGCCAAGAAGGGCCTGGACATCCGCTCCAACTCGATCCACCCGACCTTCATCGATACCCCGATCCTCGATCCCCTGCGCGGCATGCTCGGCAAGCAAGAAGCCGAGGCCAAGCTCGCGCGGCAGGTGCCGCTCGGGCGCATCGGCAAGCCGGAGGAGATCGGCATGGCGGCGGTTTATCTCGTTTCCGACGAAAGCCGCTTCATGACCGGCGCGGAACTGAAGCTCGATGGCGGCATCTCGGCGATGTGACTTGCGTCCGTTGCAAAGGGCCACGACATTGGGGCGATGAAGCTTCCGCTCTCTGTTCTGATCGCTGGCGGCGCCGTGGCGCTGATAGCCGTGGGCTGGTTTGCGTTCGCGATGTTGCCCGCACAAACCGGCGGCTCGTCCGCGCAGCCGGGGGGCGTGGCCGAAAACATCGTGCTCGACAGCATGGACGACCTGCCCGATTGGCTGCTGGTGGCGCGGCAGCGCGATTGCCGCGCCCGCGGCGCAGCCGATCGCCAATGCCTCGGCGAAGTGCATTTCAATCAGCGCACCAT
>DPWD01000194.1:0-158 GCA_003526465.1 Hyphomonadaceae bacterium | reverse complement strand
GTCAGAGCTACACGACCGAAACCGCAACCAGCGAAACAATCATCCGCTTCGAACTTGAGCGGCTGCGCTACCGCTTCAATTGCGCGAGCGGCGAGTTCATCGTGGTGGAGCGTCTGATCCTGGGGCCGCGCGAGACGGTCATCGCCCGCGACGAGCCG
>DPWD01000131.1 GCA_003526465.1 Hyphomonadaceae bacterium | reverse complement strand
GCGGCCCCGGCCGAAGGCGCAGCCCCGGCAGCCGCAGCGGCGCCCGCCAAAGCAACCCCCGCAAAGGCGGCGGACAAGGACAAGAAGTAAGCGCGGGAACGCTTTCGCTTTCCGCGTCAGGAAAGACTAGAAAGCGCTCATGCTTCTCCTTGTCGGCCTCGGCAACCCGGGCGCGAAATATTCGGGCAATCGGCATAATATCGGCTTCATGGCCGTCGACGCGATCGCACGCGCCTATGGCTTCTCGCCTTGGAAGAAGAAGTTCCATGGCGAACTGGCCGAAGGCCACATCGACGGCGTGCGCGTGTTCCTGCTCAAGCCGCAGACCTTCATGAACGAAAGCGGGCGCGCCGTTGGCGAGGCTGCGGGCTTCCACAAGCTCAATCCGATGCAGGTGGTCGCCTTCTACGACGAGATCGATCTCGCGCCTGGGCGCTTCCGCATGAAAACCGGCGGAGGCGCTGCCGGCCATAACGGCATCCGCTCCATCATCGCTTCGCCGCTCGGCGAAGGCTTCCGCCGCGCGCGCCTCGGCGTTGGGCACCCGGGCGCGGCGGAGCTTGTGCACGGCTATGTGCTCTCCGATTTCGCCAAGAGCGATGCCGATTGGGTGAGCAAGCTGATTGACGCGGCAGCGAAGGCGGCGCCGCTTCTCGTGAAGGGCGAGGACGACAAATACCAGGCCGAAGTAATGCGCCTCGCGCCAGCTGAAAAGGCTGGCGGGCGCAGCAAGCCGCTCAGTACGGATTGAAATTGATCTTCAAGCCGGGCTCGGGCCAGCGCGCCTTGATCAGCTTCCCCGTGCCCGAGAGCGTGATGTAGGCATCGCGCATGTCAGCGCCGCCGAAGGCGATGTTGGTGACCAGAACATCGGGAAAGGCTGTGTGCGAAACGGCGCCCTCAGGCGTGATCGTGCTGATCCCGCCCTTGACGATGGTGGCGATGCAGACATCGCCATTGGCTTGCACGGCGAGGCTATCGAAATAGCAATGCTCGCTCATCCCGGCGACGAAGCGGGCCATGTAGCCCGGCGCGCGCGGGGCGACTTCACCCGGCCCGACAATATCGAACGCCCACAGCCGCGCGGTATCGGTTTCAGCGGCGTAGACGGTTTTCCCGTCCGGCGAGAGGCCCACGCCGTTCAACCCGCTGGCGCTGCCGTACATCGCCTCCTTGATCAGCGAGCCATCGGGCTTGGCGTAATAGAGGCCGCCCTTCTCCTTCACACGCGCGCGACTCTTGCCAAGATCGGTGAACCAGAAGGCGCCGGATTTCTCGAACACGATGTCATTCGGGCCGGAGAGTCGCTCGCCGTTCACGCTCTCATACACGCGCTCGAATTTGCCCGTGGCGAGATCGACGCGCTCGATGCGCCCGGTGGTGTAGTCAGCCGCGGCGTGGCCCGGAATGGTGAGGCCGCTCACATCGTGCCAAGCGAAGCCGCCATTGTTGCAGACATAAACCGCGCCATCGGGGCCGAACGCGGCGCCATTGGGCCCGCCGCCAAGATGCGCGATGATTTCGCTTTTGCCGTTCCAGACGCGCGTCAAAGTTCCGCGCTTGATTTCGACCAGGATCACGCTGCCATCCGGCATGACGATCGGCCCTTCGGGGAATTGCAGGTTTTCGGCGAGGACTTCAAAATCGGGCATGGGGCACCGTACCAACCTTCTCCCTTGCCGAGAAGGTGGCGCGCGAAGCGCGCCGGATGAGGGGCGGGCCGACGCGCAGGCGCCTTTGCTTCTGCACGCCCCTCACCCGCCTCGCTTCGCTCGGCGCCCTCTCCGCAGGGGAGAGGGCTGGCGGCGGCTTCACCGCTCCAGCACCCGCACGACAAAATCCGTGTCGTCCTTTGGCCCGCGCGCGACGTGCTCGGATGAAATTTCGCGCCAACCGCTCAGATCGAGCACAAGCCGCGCATCGCCTTCGGGCGCGAGGTCTACTTCCGTGAGCACTATGCGGTTCGCGTGCGGCAGCGTTGCTTCGTAGAGCTGCGCGCCGCCGATGACGCACACTTCGCCCACGCCCGAAGCGTCCGCCATCGCGCGCCCGGCGGCGAGCATGGCGGCGAGATCGCTGAAGAGCCAAGCGCCTTCAGCTTTGAAATTCGGATCGCGCGACAGCACGAGGTTTGGCCGCCCCGGCAGCGGCTTCCTGGGCAAGCTCTCCCAAGTCTTGCGCCCCATCAATATGGGTTTGCCCATGGTGGCGGCCTTGAAGCGGACCAAGTCGGAGGACAAGCGCCATGGCAGCACGCCGTTGGCGCCGATGACGTCGTTCTTCGCGATGGCGATAACGAGAGTGAGCTTCGGGTTCGGCACAAGCGACTTCTATCCTTGCTCCCAGCGCGCGTCATCCCGCCCAGGATGCTATCTTGAGCAAAACCAGATCACGTGGCGCGCGCCCTTGCCGCCTCGCGCGCGCACGGCGGTTTCCTCGACCTTGAATCCGGCATGCTTCAGCCGGCGCGCGAAGCGCTCGTCCGGCGCCGCCGACCAGATCGCTAAAACGCCGCCCG
>DPWD01000255.1:274-7205 GCA_003526465.1 Hyphomonadaceae bacterium | reverse complement strand
GGCTTTAATGAGTCTGGACCCTAACCTTCATCGAACGGGCGCGCGAAACCCACGCCAAGGGTACGCCCATACTCGTGCTTACCACCGAAAGCGCGCCGGAGCAGAAGGCTCGCGCCAAGGCGGCTGGCGCGACGGGCTGGATCGTCAAGCCGTTCAATCCTGCGCAATTAGTGGAAGCGGTGAATAGGGTAGCGTCATGAGTTCGCTGAAAGCCGAACTCAGTTTCAACTTCGCCAATGCGTCGGTGGTGATGATCGACGCCTCGCCGATTTTCATCGAAGTGCTGACTGGCATTCTCTCGGGCTGCGGCTTCCGAAAAATGTTCCGCTGCATGGATTTGCGCGCCGGCACCGATATCGTAAAGACCCATTCGGTGGATCTCGTTTTTCTCGATCCCTATTGCTTCGGCGATTCGGCGTACAATTTCGTTTCTTGGATGCGCACCGAGCGGCGCGGGCAAAATTCGGCCGCGCCGGTCATCATCCTGACTGCTTACACCTATGTGCGGCTGATCACGGCGGCGCGGCAGTGCGGCGCCGATTACGTGGTTGCAAAGCCCTTTTCCACACAAGGATTGCTTGAGCGCATCCTCTATGTCGCCGAGTCCGAGGGCAGGCGCGGTGAGCTTATTGCTCCGCCTGAAGTGGTGTCCTCCACCGGCAGCGGCGTGGAGATGTTCTAATGGCAGGCGGTCTTGCGCGCGCGCTCAATGCGCCGGGCGGCATCGGCGTGAACGAAGCCTGCGCGCGCGCGCAGGAGAATCTTCAGATATCGCGCGACAAGTCGCTTGCCTTCATCGGCGATTGCCTCGCCGACATCGAACAGCTGGCGGCGGCGGACGCGCCAGCGCCCGAAGTGCGCCGCGAGCTGCACCGCCTGGCCTGCGCTATCGCCGGCCTCGGCGGCATGTTCGAACGCGATGCGCTGAGCAAGGCGGCCTATTGCTTTTGCCGTCTGTTGGACGAGACAGAACCGGGCTGGGTCGCGGTCGCGGTGCAGGTGCACGTGGGCGCGATGCGGATGCTGTTCACGCCTGGAGAGCACACGCCGGAACAACAGGCAAGCGTCGTCGATGGCTTGCGCAGTGTGCGGCGCTGGGCGGTGGGCGAGGCGGGGCAGGGCTGATTCTTGGGCCGGCGGGGCACGGGCGCTCCAAGATCAAGTCACACCACCGCTTGTATCGGCCCTTTGGCGCGGCCGTGAATGAATTGATCGACCATGGCATTGCCCGAAGCATCGATCTGCGATGCGGGCCCGCGCCAGACGATCTTGCCCGCATGCAGCATGGCGATTTCGTCGGCGATTTTGCGGGCGCTGGCCATGTCGTGGGTGATCGACACCGCCGCGCAGCCCAAATCGCGCACCATCTCCACGATCAGATCGTTGATGGCGTCGGCGGTGATAGGATCGAGCCCGGTGGTGGGTTCGTCGAAGAACAGGATGTCTGGCTTGGCGATGATCGCGCGCGCCAGGCCGGCGCGCTTCTGCATGCCGCCGGAAAGTTCAATGGGGCGCACGTCCGCGAATTCGGGGCCGAGACGCACTTTGCGCATGGTTTCGATGGCGCGCTCGCGCGCTTGCTTGCGCGCGATCTTGTCGGCGTAGATCAGGCGGAAGGCGATGTTCTCCCAGACGCTCAAGCTGTCGAACAGCGCCCCGCCCTGGAACAGCATGCCGAACTTGCGCATAACCGGCTCGCGCGCGCGCCGGCTCAGCGCGGTGATATCAATTCCATCAACAAGCACTTGGCCGGCATCGGGTTTCATCAACCCCAATGCGCATTTCAGCGTCACCGATTTGCCCACGCCGGAGCCGCCGATGACGACGAGCGATTTGCCCGGCGCGACATCGAGGTCGACGCCGTCGAGCACCTGACGGCCGCGGAGTTTTTTCTTGATGGCGATGAGTTGGAGTTTGGCTGTCACGGCGGGTTGTCCTCGGCTGGAAAGCCGGTGGGGCGCCGCATGAACTCGGTGAACGAAGGTGCGCAGAAGAGCGCGTCTGCTGGATCCAATGTAACAAACGGTACTTCGAAGATTGCCATCGCACCGCCGCGCAGGTCGAAAGCGAAGCCTTCGCCTCCGCCGTTGCTGCCGAAGAACAGCCACGGGCGCTCCATCTCTCCTTCCTGATAGCCGTCACTCAGTCGCTTTACATCTTCAATGCGCCAAAGCTGGAGGAAACAATCGTCGATGAAACCCGAGCCGCCGTTCGATTGCCGAATGAAATCGAGATAGTCGCTCGGGAGGCGGATCATTCCGAGATCATGTTGCGCCGCGGCAAGGGTGCTTACTGACGCGCCCTGACGGGTCTCGAAGGTGCGCGACCTGCTCATTCCACAAAAAATGCCGTGATCAGATAATTCACCGCCAGGATCAGCACGATGGCGCCGACCACCGCGTTGGTCGCGGCGCGGCCGACCCCGAGCGCGCCGCCTTTGGAATTATAACCCTGATAGGCGCCCACGCAGGCGATGATGAAGCCGAACACGGCGGCTTTGGTGAGCCCGAGAACCACGTCTTGCGGCTCGAGGAAGTCGAACGTATTGCGCAGATACGTGGCGCCGTTGAAATCGAGGCTGTTCACGGCCACCAGATAGCCGCCCATCACGCCGATAATGTCAGCCACCATTACAAGCAGCGGCAGCGTCAAGGTTGCCGCCAGCACGCGCGGCGCCACCAGGAACTTGAACGGATCGGTCGAAAGCGTGCTCATCGCGTCGATCTGCTCGGTGACGCGCATCGTGCCTATCTCCGCGGCGATGCCTGCAGACACGCGTCCCGCCAGCATCAGCCCAGCGAGCACCGGCCCGAGCTCGCGCGTGATGCCAAGCACCACGATGTTGGGCACAAATTGCTCGGCGTTGAAGCGCGCGCCCCCGACATAGATGTTGAGCGCCAAAGCCGCGCCGATGAACACCGCGGTGAGCCCGATCACTGGCAGCGAGAGATAGCCGATCTGCCAGCATTGGCGTGCGAACTGGCCGAGGAAGAAGGGCGGCGCGAACACGCTGGCGGCCGCGCGCCCGGCGAAGGCGGAGAGGCGGCCAAGCTCGCCAAGCGCGCCGAGAGTGGCGCGCCCGATGGGGGCGAAAGGGTTGATCACTTGGCGATCACCCGTGCACGCCTGTTTTGCGCACGGTTCCCGCGAACGTCGTGAGAATTTCGTATGGCGCTGTCCCTGCGAGTGCTGCGATGTCATCAAGGCGCGCATTCGGCCCCAGGAATTCCACCATGACGCCTTCGCGCGCTTCCGCGCTGCCGGTCACGTCGATGACAATCAAATCCATCGAAACTCGTCCCAGGATGGCGCATTTCACGCCCGCGAGCACGCCATAGCCGCGCCCGCTCAAGGACCGCAAGTAGCCATCGGCGTACCCAAGAGCCACCGTGGCGGCGCGCAGCTTTTTTGTCGCGGCTAAGGTTGCGCCGTAGCCGAAGCTTTCGCCTGGCTCGACATCGCGAACTTGCAGGATGGGCGCTTCGATGGTCGCGACCATGCTGAGTGCGGGATTGCCGGCGTCGAGCCCGCCGGAGCCATAGAGGCCAACGCCCGGGCGGATGAGGTCGAAGTGATAATCAGGCCCGATCAGCGCGCCGGCGGTGGACGCCAAACTCAGCGGCGCTTTTGGAAACAAGCTCGCCGCGTCGATGAAGCGTGTGCGCTGGGCTGCGTTCATCGGGTGGGCAGTATCCGCCGCGCAGGCGAGGTGACTCATCACAAGCGTGAGCGTTGCACCTTTCATAGCGACGCAGGCTTCACCAAGCTCTTCGGGGCCAATGCCAAGTCGGTTCATGCCGGTGTCGATGTGCAGCGCCATCGGCCCGCGCGCGTTCCACAGCGCGATCTGCGCCAGCGAATTGAGCGCCGGGGTAAGCTCTGCCGCACGCATTGCTTCGGCGTCATCGCCGGTGGGGCCGTTGAGCACGAAGATTTGCGGGCCACCCCCCAGCGCGCGCCGCACTTCCAGCGCCTCGGCGCTTGTCGCTGTAAAGAACGAGCGCGCGCCTGCTTGCGCGAGCGTGCGCGAAGCCTCAGCCGCGCCCAGGCCGTAGGCATCGGCTTTCACCACCGCCGCCGCCGGCGCGAGCTTGGCGAAATAGCGCCAATTATCCGCGATGGCGGCATAATCGACCCGCAGGCGCGCCAGCCGCGTGGGCTCAGCTGCGCGCGGAGAGATTGCCGAATCTGGTGTAGCGGCTGTCAAAGAAGAGCTTCACTTTGCCAATGGGACCGTGGCGTTGTTTGCCGATGATGATCTCGGCTTGGTTGCGCAATTTGTCCACCTCCGTCATCCAGGTGATGTGCTCGGCGCTGCCTTCCTTGGGCTCTTCGCGCTCGAGATAATAGCTCTCACGGTAGACGAACATCACCACGTCGGCGTCCTGCTCGATGGAGCCGGATTCGCGCAGGTCGGAGAGTTGCGGGCGCTTGTCCTCGCGGGTCTCGACTTGGCGCGACAATTGCGACAGCGCGATCACCGGCACTTTGAGGTCCTTGGCCAGCGCCTTCAGCCCTTGCGTGATCTCGCTCACTTCTTGCACGCGCCCATCGCTCTTCTTGGAGGAGGAGGTGACGAGTTGCAAATAATCCACGACGATGCAGTCGAGCCCGATGGTGCGCTGCAGCCGCCGCGCCCGCGCCTGCAACTGCGCGATGCCGATGGCGCCGGTTTCGTCGATGTGCAGCGGCAATTGCTGAAGATTGACCGCTTCGTCGGCCAGGCGTTCGTATTCCTGCTTGGAGATTTTGCCGCGGCGGATGCGGTCGCTCTCGATCCCGGCGGCGTCGGAGAGGAGGCGGGTGGCCAATTGCTCTGCCGACATTTCCAGCGAGAAGAACGCAACCACGCCGCCTTTGTCGACCTGGTTTTCGAGGTCGCCCGACCGCAGCGCCGCAAGCCGCGTCCTGGCGATGTTGAAGGCGATATTGGTGGCGAGCGCGGTCTTGCCCATCGAAGGGCGGCCGGCGAGGATGATGAGATCGGATGGGTGCAGACCGCCCAGCATGCGGTCGAGATCGTCGAAATGGGTGGCCAGCCCCGAGACGTCGGATTTGCTCTCATAAGCGGCGGCGGCGATTTCGATCGAGGTGGTGAGCGCGCGCGAGAAGGGCGAGAAGCCGGAATTGGCGGTCCCGCTTTCGGCCAACGTGAACAATGTGCGTTCGGCTTCTTCGATGATGTCTTCGGCGTCGTGATCGTCGGGCGGATTTTCCGCCAGATCGGAAATCACGCAGCCAACGCGGATGAGTTCGCGCCTGAGCGCCAGATCGTAGATCAAGAGCGCATAGGATTGCGCCTGCGCCGACAGCGGCGCTGCTTGCTCCATCAGCTTCAAGAGATAGACGGCGCCGCCGATTTCCTTGATGCCGCCGTCGCGGGCGAAACGCTCCTTCAGCGTGACGCCGTCCGCCAGATTGCCTTGGCTGATCATTTCCGCGCAGGCGGCGAAAATGCGCCCGTGAACCGGGTCGAAGAAATGGCTTTCGCGCAGACTAGGCGTGATGCGGTTGTAGGTTTCGTTGTCGAACAGGATTGCGCCCAGGAGAGCCTGCTCGGCTTCAAGGTTATGCGGCGCCGCGCGCTGGGTCGGCGCCGGCGGGGGTACCTGGAGCGGAAGGGCAGGCTGGGTCGTCATGGCCCAAGGACTTATGCGATTCGGTTAGGCAACGATTGATGTTGCCTGAGCTTATCCCGAGTCGCGGCGCCGCTTATGGGCCGCCGGGGCCCCGCCGGCGGTCCATATCCAAAGCGCAACTATTCGCGCGGCGATTTATCCACGAACGCCGAAGCCGCGATTTCCTTGGCTTGAGCGGCGATCTCTTCCTTGTCGGCCTGCGCCGCGGAGCTGATCACGTTCTCGCCCTTGGCCTGGCGGTCGGCCTCGTCGGTCGAGCGCGCGACATTGACCTTGATCGCCGCATACACTTCAGCGTGCAGGCGCACGCGCACATCGTAGAGGCCGATGGTCTTGATCGGCTTGTCGAGCACGATCGCGGCCTTATCGACGCCCTTGGCGCCCTTCTTGTTGATCTCGTCGGCGATGTCGCGCGGAGAAACCGAGCCGTAGAGCTGACCCGCTTCACCGGCCTGGCGGATCAGCACGTAAGACGAGCCGTCGACCTTCTTGGAGGCCTTCTCCGCGGCGGCGCGCGCTTCGGCGTTGCGGGCTTCGATCTCGGCGCGGCGCGCCTCGAACAGCTTGCGGTTGGGATCGGTGGCCCGGAGCGCCTTCTTCTGCGGCAACAGAAAATTGCGCGCGAAGCCGTCGCGCACTTTCACTTCGTCGCCGATGGCGCCTAGGTTTTCCACGCGTTCAAGCAGGATGACTTGCATTTCTCATCCCCCTCACTGAACCGCGAACGGCAGCAGCGCGAGTTCGCGCGCCAGCTTGATGGCCTTCGCGAGTTCGCGTTGCTTCTTGGCGGAGACCGCAGTGATGCGCGCGGGCACGATCTTGCCCTTTTCGCTGATATAGCGCTGCAGCATCTTCACGTCCTTGTAGTCGATCTTCGGAGCTGCATCGCCCGAGAACGGGCACACCTTGCGCCGCCGGCTGAATGGGCGCCGCGCGGGGATGTTGGCGATGTTGAATTTGGGGGCGCCTTTGCCTGACATGACTATTCCTCCTCGCCCAGAATCTCGTTGCCGTCATCGTCGCGGCCTTCGCGGCGGGCGCGGCGGCGCTCGTCGCGATCACGGCGCGCGAGGATCGGAGAGGGCTCTTCATCGAGCTCCTCGACCCGAATGGTCTTGAAGCGCATTACGTCTTCGTTGATGCGCAGGCGCCGCTCGAGTTCGTGTATCGCCGCTGTCGGCGCGTCGATATTGATCAGCGCGTAGTGGCCCTTGCGGTTCTTCTTGATCTTGTAGGTGAGCGACTTGACGCCCCAGTACTCCTGGCGGGCGACCTTGCCGCCGCCCTCCTCG
>DPWD01000255.1:0-156 GCA_003526465.1 Hyphomonadaceae bacterium | reverse complement strand
CCCCTGTCGAGCCGGGAAAGGCTCAAAAGACGACCCAAGAGAGCGAAGACACGGGGAGTGGAGCGATCTGGCGCTCCCCCGCACGAGCCGGCCCGGATGGACAGGCGCACGCGCTCCCGTTCAGCCTTCGACCGGCGCGGGTGGCACGAGATACAC
>DPWD01000384.1:629-4443 GCA_003526465.1 Hyphomonadaceae bacterium | reverse complement strand
GGCTGGTCGCCCGAAGCGCTGGTGCAGCCGGCCTACGACTGGACCGAGTGCGCGCAGCCTGAGCGCATCACCCGGCAGAACGGTTGCGTGGCGCGGTGAACTGAAGGGCGCTGGCGCTTGCAGGTTGGAGCGCGTGCCTCCCGGCGCGCACTTCACCTTTCGAAGCAAGCTTGGCGCTTGGCTATTGCATGGTGAAGTGAGAAATAGCGCGCCGGGAGGCGCGCGCTCCAACCTGGAGAGATGGAGCATCACCTAACCCATGAACGACCTCGCCAAACAACTCATCGAGCACATCAAACAGAACGGCCCGATGACAGTCGCGGAATATATGGCCGCGTGCCTCTACGATCCCAAGCACGGCTATTACGCCACGCGCCCCTCGATCGGGGGCGCCGGCGCCGATTTTCTCACCGCGCCGGAAACCAGCCAGATGTTCGGCGAATTGATTGGGCTCTGGTGCGTGCATGAATGGGAGGCGCTCGGCAAACCGGCGCTCAATCTCATCGAACTCGGCCCAGGGCGTGGCGTGCTGATGCAGGATGCGCTGCGCGCGAGCGAGCGCGCCGAGGGCTTCCATGACGCAGCCAATGTCGTGCTGGTGGAGATGAGCGCGCCGCTGCGCGATGCGCAGGCCGAGCGCGCGCCCAACGCCGAATGGGCGCTGCGCCTGGAAGATGCCCCGCCCGGACCTTCGCTGATCATCGCCAACGAATTTCTCGATTGCCTGCCAATCCGGCAATTCGTGCGCGGCGTGGAAGAATGGCGCGAAAAGCTGGTTGGCCTCGATGACGCGGACAAGCTCGTGTTCGGCCTCAGCGCGGCGCTGCCGGCGCCGGAGGACGATGCAGAGGAAGGGATCGTGCGCGAGGTGGCGCCCGCGCTGGAAGCTCTGTTCTACGAGATCGAGCAGCGCCTCCACGCCCACCCGGGCCGCGCGTTGTTCATCGATTATGGCTATGCCGAACCCGAAGGCGCGGACACGCTGCAGGCGCTGAAGCGACACAAGAAGGTTTCCCCGCTCGAGACCCCAGGTGAGGCCGACCTGACCGCGCACGTGGATTTCGCCCGCGTCGCCCAGCTTGCGCGCGAAGCGGGGCTTGGCGTGGCCGGTCCGATCACGCAGACGCGGTTTCTCGCGGGGCTCGGCATCGGCGTGCGCGCCGACATGCTGACGCGCGCCAATCCTCAGCACAGCCCCCTGCTCGCGCGCCAGCTTCGCCGCTTGACGCACGAGACGGAGATGGGCGCATTGTTCAAGGTAATATGCCTGTCGAGTCCCGATCTGCCCCGCCCAGCCGGATTTTGAGCGCCGCTTCGCCCCCGCACTGGAACGCCGCCGCGCTCGCCCGTATGCGCCACGCCTTTTTCGGCCGCGAAGGCGGGGTTTCCACCGGCATTTATGCGAGCCTCAATGCCGGAACCGGATCGCGCGACGACCCCAAGGCGGTGGCGGAAAACCGCGCGCGTATCGCCTCGGCGCTTGGCGTTGCGCCTTCACGCCTGATCGGCGTGCACCAGGTGCATTCGCCGGACGCGGTGTTTGTCGCAGCGCCATGGGAAGGCGAGCGCCCGCATGCGGACGCTCTGGTTACGACAACACCCGGGCTCGCGCTTTCGATTCTCACCGCCGATTGCGCGCCGGTGCTGTTCGCTGACGCGGAAGCCGGCGTGATCGGCGCCGCGCACGCGGGCTGGAAAGGCGCGCTTGCCGGCGTGCTGGAAAATTGCGTCGCACTGATGCGCAAGCACGGCGCGCGCGACATCGCCGCCGCCATCGGCCCCTGCATCCATCAGGCGAGCTACGAAGTCGGACCTGAGTTCGTGGAGCGGTTCGTGCAGGCCGACCGTAAGTATGCGCGCTTCTTCGCATCCGGCGCAGGCGAGAAATCGCGCTTCGACTTGCCGGGATTTTGCGCCATGCGGCTGGAAAAAATGGGCATAGCGGCGGAAATCTCGCCGCTCAACACCTATGCGCGCGCCGCGCAACTCCACTCGCACCGGCGCTCGGTGCATGAAGAGCTCGGCGATTACGGCAGAAATTGTTCGGTGATCGCGTTATGAACCGCCCCGAAGCGCCGGCTTCCAGCCGGCATACGGTGACTGCAAACACCCAGGCCTGTGCAGGTTGAGGCACCGTATGCCGGCTGCAAGCCGGCGCTCCGAGGTGGCGTCTCCGGCGCTCATCGCCTAGGCTCCCCCCATGTTCCAGCGTTTCTCACTGCGAACCGCGCGCCTGGCCGTGATCTGGGCAACATTGCTCATTGCCTGCTCGTGTGGCGCGCCCATGGCGCGGATCGAGGATGCTCCGTCGACAAGCTGGATGACTGGCACCCCAGCGCACATAGCGGAGACAACGCCAGAGAGATGGGCGCTATTGAGCGAGGCGAATACACTCGAAAGCAGACTAACCGGGTTATTGTGCCCCGCCTTGGCTGGATCGCTTCGGCTTGCTGCAGCAAACTCACAATTCGGCGGTGAATGCCAATATCAGGCAATCGACACTGGGGGCATCATAGCAACAAGCATGTCGGTCGCGCCGCGGGAAGCAATGGCCCGACTGGCACCCACATATGAAGCCCTTGCCGCCGATCCCGCCCTTCAATTCGAGGGGACAGACAGGTCAGCTATCGGCGCCTGCACCGTTGAGGCCCGCCGTATCTGGAATGCATCAGCTGGGTTTCACATCACGATGCACGACCTCTATGCCCCAGATGCCCTCCTCCAGTTTCGCGTTGCCGCAAGAGACACGCCAGGTCGCCAAGCTGTCGAGACCGCTGGCGAACAATTGGTGAGGCTGAACATCCATAGAAAATGCCAAACTGGAAACTAAGCTAATGTTCCAACGCTTCTTCACCGAACTCCGCGCCGCGCGTGTGCCGGTCAGCCTCAAGGAATATCTGCTGCTGGTGGAAGCGCTGGAAAAGGACGCAATCGATACTAACGTCGAGGACTTCTATTATCTCTCGCGCGCGGCCTTGGTGAAGGACGAGAAAAACCTCGATAAATTCGACCGCGTGTTCGGCCATGTGTTCAAGGGGCTGGAGAACACAACTGAGGCCATCAACGCGGAAATCCCCGCCGAGTGGCTGAAGCTGCTCACTGAGAAATTCCTCAGCGACGAAGAGAAAGCGCAAATCCAAGCGCTCGGCGGCTGGGACAAATTGATGGAGACGCTGAAGCAGCGGCTTGAAGAGCAGAAGGAGCGCCACGAGGGCGGCTCGAAATGGATCGGCACGGGCGGGACGAGCCCCTACGGCAATGGCGGCTACAGTCCCGAAGGCGTGCGCATCGGCGGCGGCGACAAAAAAGGCCAGGGCCGGGCGGTGAAGGTGTGGGACAAGCGCGAGTACAAGAATCTCGACGACAGCGTCGAACTCGGCGTGCGCAACATCAAGATCGCGCTGCGCCGGCTGCGCAAGTTCGCCCGCTCCGGCGCGCCCGACGAACTCGACCTCGACGGCACCATCAAGAAAAGCGCCAAAGAAGGCTATCTCGACATCGTGCTACGCCCCGAGCGGCGCAATACGATCAAGGTGCTCTTGTTCCTCGACATCGGCGGCTCGATGGATTCACACATCAAGCTGTGCGAGGAATTGTTCTCCGCCGCGCGCGCGGAGTTCAAGCACATGGAATTTTTCTACTTCCACAATTGCCTCTATGAGAGCGTGTGGAAGGACAATCGCCGCCGCCACGACGAGAAAACGCTCACCTGGGACGTGCTGCACAAATTCCCGCACGATTATCGCATCGTGTTCGTCGGCGACGCCACCATGAGCCCGTACGAGATCACTTATCCCGGCGGCTCGGTCGAGCA
>DPWD01000384.1:0-507 GCA_003526465.1 Hyphomonadaceae bacterium | reverse complement strand
GGGGCGATGCGGGAGTTGAGTCGTTAGCGGTGTATGGGGCAACTGGTAGGCATTTGCCGCTGCGTGAAATAGACGTGAGCGTCCGGGTAGCTCGCCGTATCCATCGAGCCAAGTCCCGCGCAATAGAATGTAATCTTCCGACCATAGCTCAACAATTCTCGAAGGTCCTGTCCCTCGATCGTGCCTTCGAGTGCGCCTAACGTATTCAAGCCGCGATTGAAGCTCTCTGCAGCGGTTGCCCATTGCCTTAGTCGATCACCGCCTAGAGCCGTTGCTCTTTCATTTGCGGTACGGAGCCAATATAGCCCCTCGTAAAACGAAGCCTGCGCTGCAGTCCTGCGCGCCTCAAGCGCCGCGCTTTCAGCTTCGCTCCTCGCCTCCTCGGCCTGCTTCAGACTGTGCACCGCACGCGCTTCGCTCTCCGCCGCACGCAACCACAGGATGCCGGCGCCGCCGGCCAACCCCGCGAACACCACCGCCGCCGCCGAGACCGCCATCAGCACGCGC
>DPWD01000045.1 GCA_003526465.1 Hyphomonadaceae bacterium | reverse complement strand
GCGGCGGCGCAAGCGGGGGGATGGCGGTCAGCAGCGTGTAACCGGGCGTCGCCACCAAGCTTAAGGCGCCGTCCTCGGCCGTGCTGATGGCGCCGCACGCGTCCTGGCCCGGCGTCTGAGCCGCGCTTGGCGTGACACCTTGCAGGGAAACCGCGAGCGCAAGCGCGGCAAGAGCGATCCAGGTCTTCATGCCGCAGGCTTAGCCGGGGGCAGCGAAGCAATCCAGCACCTTTGCTCAGTTCTTCCGCACGCCCTTGGCCTTGGCCACATGGGTGGCGATGAAGTCCATCAGCGCTGGCGAGAGCGCGTCGTAGGGCTCGAGTTTCAGTTCGCGCAGGCGCGCGCGCACGCCGTCCATGTTCTTCGGGTCGGCGCCGCTTTCGATGATCGAGGAAACGAAAGCCGCGAATTCGGGCGCCGACCAGCCGCTTTCGCTGGACAATTCGGTATGCACGAAATCCAGCCCGTAGAACGGATGGCCCTTGTTCTCGATGCGCCCGTACATGTGCACGCCGCAAGCGGTGCAGGCGTGGCGCTGGATGACCGCGCTTTCGTCCACGATCTTGAGCTTGCCGGCATTGGCCGCGACTTCGAGCTTGTCGCGCGGAACCACCGCCACCATGGAGAAGAGCGCCCCCGCCGGCTTCCAGCACTTGGTGCAGCCGCAGACGTGATTGTGCGCGCTCTGCGCGGAGATGCGCACGCTGACTTTGTCGCTTGGGCATTTGCAACTGAGCACGCCGCCAGCGAAATTCGCGGCGCCGGGTTTGACACCATTGTCGACGGATGGGTGGATGGAAATCGGCATGGGCTTCCTCCTTTGTTATCCGGGCCTCGCCCCCTCTTTCGCAAACGCCTCCATGAGGGACCCGTAATCCTCCGGCGGCGGGAAACCTGGATAGGAGCGCGACGCTCCGCTCACCACACCCGGGAGCTTGTCGGCGATCTGCATGTCCACGAACGGCATGACCCAACTTGCATCCTCCAGCATGGTGGCGCGGAAATTGACAAAGCCAGCCAGGGCCGTCGCTGTCGTGTAAACCCAAGACTTGCAGTGTGGGCAATAATGATGCCGCACATCGGGGCTATGCAAGCCGCCGATTTCAGTGGCGCCTTCGATCACCTCGAAACCCGCGGCTGGCAGCAACAGGGTCAGCGAGTAAGGGCCGCTGGAAAGCTTCTGGCAGGCTTTGCAATGACACGCCGTCGCGACCGCGGGCGCCTCGGTGACGCGCATCTTCACACGCCCGCAGAGGCAGGAGGCGGTCCAGGGGAGGAGCCAGTGGCTCATGGACTTGCTCGTATTTCGCTCGGTTACCTAATGCCGACCGCCCTCTGCTGGCAATCCAAGGATTCGCGCACCTTATGGCGGCGGCATTTGGCCCTCTGGCCAATCGCGCGCACTGTGGACCACGCGGAGGATGCGCACTTCTTCGTCCGTCATTTCGAACAGGATGATGTAGGGTTGTTTGCGCACCACTTGCTCGAACGTGCCCTCGATACGACCGATGCGCCCGGTGTTGGACTGGCGCAATCCGGCGGTGGCGCTGAGAATGGCATCGGATAAACGCTTTGCCGCGGCAGGACTGCGCTCGGCGACAAAGGCGACTTGGCGGTCAAAATCGGCGCGCGCGTGCGCCGACCAGGCCTCACGCTTCACGGCCGCGCGCCTTCGCGCCGGCGATGATTGCCTGAGCCCCGGCGGCTACCTCTTCGGGCGTGAAAGTGCGGCCCGCGGCGAAATCCTGGCGTGCTTCGCGCACGAGTTCGGCATACTCGGCGGTGAAGCGGGCATAGTCGGCCACGGCTTGGGCGGCGATGTCAGACTTGGGTCGGTTTGTGGCGGCGGAGATTTGATCCAGCGCCGCCTCGGTGGCGGCATCGAGTGGGATGGTAAGCGTGGACATGGGGGAAGATTAGCACTGAAACTGGGAGATGCCCAGAAAATCACCACCATGGTCGCTAGTCTGGCCAAACGCGCTCTATGAACGCGTCGTTGAGCATGACGCCCTCCGGGGGTATCTGCGCAACCCACTCGGGAGGCAGCGGCGGCGGACCGGCGCCGTCATATGGGGCCGCACCCCAAGCGCCAAACGATAGCCCAAATAGGAAACCGGCGCCGACCTCCACTGGCGCCATAGCGCTTAACCTGAGTTCAAGCGCGGCCTCGGTGTCCCTCGACAAGTGCCCAGATTTGGCCAGCACCCAGACGCGAGCATGCCGCCCCGGCCTCACGGCCACGAACAGCACTCCCGAGACCCCGTCTCCATCAGGCGCAGCTGAAAGCGTGTTCGCGGCTTCGCGCTTCAGCCGTCCGATATAGTCGCTGAGCAGGTCAACCTCGGGTAAAAGCGAGTCGAGGAGTTCTCCCTGGTACAAGTAGATGCCGCCCCATTGCAGGTCGGCTTGCAGAGCCGGCTGCGCCGCCGCACGCCCCGTCGCCAAGAAGAGAAGAATTAGCGCACTGCAGAAAATTCTTCGCATCAATACACCACCACGCTCCGTATACTCTCCCCCCGATGCATCAGATCGAACGCCTCGTTGATCCGCTCCAGCGGCATGGTGTGCGTGATCATCGGGTCGATTTGGATTTTGCCGTCCATGTACCAATCGACGATGCGCGGTACGTCGGTGCGGCCGCGCGCGCCGCCGAAGGCGGTGCCTTTCCAGACGCGGCCCGTGACCAGCTGGAACGGCCGCGTGGCGATTTCCTTGCCGGCTTCGGCGACGCCGATAATGATGCTCTCGCCCCAGCCGCGATGGCAGGCTTCGAGCGCCTGGCGCATCACTTGCGTGTTGCCGGTGCAGTCGAAGGTGTAATCGGCGCCGCCGCCGGTGAGATCCACCAGATGCGCGACCAGATCGCCTGAAACATTCTTCGGATTGACAAAGTGCGTCATGCCGAACGTGCGGCCCCATTCCTCGCGCGCGGGATTGATATCGACACCGATAATCATGCCCGCGCCGACGAGCTTCGCGCCCTGCACCACATTAAGCCCAATGCCGCCGAGCCCGAACACGATCACGTTCGCACCCGGCTCTACTTTCGCGGTGTTGGTCACCGCCCCTACCCCGGTGGTGACGCCGCACCCGATATAGCAGGCCTTGTCGAACGGCGCGTCCTTGCGGATTTTCGCGATGGCGATTTCCGGCAACACCGTGAAATTCGAAAAGGTCGAGCAGCCCATGTAATGGGCGATCGGCTTGCCTTTGTACGAGAAGCGCGAGGAGCCGTCCGGCATCAGCCCCTTCCCTTGGGTGGCGCGGATGGCGGTGCAGAGATTGGTCTTGCGCGAGAGGCAGCTTTTGCACTGACGGCATTCGGGCGTGTAGAGCGGGATGACGTGGTCGCCGACCGCGACGCTGCTCACGCCAGCGCCAATTTCGCGCACGATGCCCGCGCCCTCATGGCCGAGCACCGACGGAAAGATGCCTTCGCTGTCGAGACCATCCAACGTGTAAGCGTCGGTGTGGCAAATCCCGGTGGCCTTGATCTCGACCAGCACCTCCCCGGCCTTCGGCCCTTCGAGGTCAAGCTCGACGATTTCCAACGGCTTCTTGGCTTCGAACGCGACGGCGGCTCGAGTTTTCATGCGCACTTTCTCCCGCACAGGCGCCCTCTATAGCGCCCGCCGCGGCATCGCGCGCGTGAAAATTTAGCGGCGGCTTTGCGGCTTCCGGCGCGCCTTTGCGGATTTCTTGGCGACCGTCTTGGGGGCCTTCTTGCCGGGGGCCTTCCGGGTTGTCCTCGCCGCCTTGCGCGAGACCGCAGCGGGAGCGTCCTCGAGCTGCAAGTCGTCCGCGAATGCCTCGGCTATCGCTTTGATCTTGGCGCGGAGTTCGGGTTTAACCTCAGCCCCGCGGCCCGCAAGCATGAAAGCCGCTTCGACCGGCGCCAGCACCGCCACGCAGGCGCCGTAGCGGCCAAAGCCGATCAGCACCTTCTCTTGCTTGACGGTGCGTAACGCACCCGCCAATTGCTTGCGCACTTCCGAGGTCGAAACCGTTCGCTGTTTGGCGCCTTTGGCGGCCCTTCGCACGGGTGACATTGTTGTACTCACTCACTTTCTAAGCCCCGCCCAGGCGAACAGGCAGGCCAAAGCCGCGCCGAGGCGCATTGCGGCCCAATCTATGGCCTCTGGTTTCACCACTTCGTTAACGCGCGATTGTGACGCCGCGCTGTCGCTTTGGTGTGAATTGAGGCAATCCACCGTCACGTACACAATAATTCCGTACAACAGTGCAGCCTATTCACCTTTCAGGGCTTTGTCCGGCGGATCGGACACCGGTCCAGGCGAAGTCAACCGTTTCGCCGACCGCTTGCCAGGTTTGCCGCACTGGGCGTGGCCCGCCGCCGTATTGGCGGCGACCGTGCGCGCTTGCGTCGCCCCGACCGCGGGCGCGGATTTGGGGCGCTTCTGAGCTTTCGTGGCCCCTCTCCCAACCGCTTTTTTCGCGGCGGCCTTTTTCGCCTTTGCTGTTTTCGCTGCGGGTTTTTTTCTCATCGCTTTTTTCGGCGGCGCGCGCACAACCTCCACGGTCCATTGACCTGGACCGGCATAGTCGATGCGGTAGCGACCGCCGTCGGAGTTGAGGTCATACAACCTGGCTGGAATCCCTGCGGATGCCGACGTGAGCGCGGCGAGCTGATTGACACGCGCGCGGCACTTGCGTTCGAACTTCTTGATTTGGCGGGTCTTTAGCTTAGGCGCCAGGGCCATCAGTTTTGCCCCCCTAACAATATGTTCCCTGCGTCCGCGCATGCAGCCGCTCCTCTTTGTTGTACTCAACGCTGTCGGGGGTGCGCCGAGGTTCCCATACCAAATCGCGGCGCGCAACTCCCGTTCACCCGTAGCGTGCGAATGCGTAAGATGTTCGCGTCTCGCGAAGTGCGTTGCTTTTTGAGCGCAGAGGCGCGGCAATGTTGCCCGCGGCGCGACGATTCATTTGACCCTGCCGCGTTTGCGCCTTCAACTCGCACGCGGAACTGGGGAAGGAAATGATGGGAGTCGGCGAGGCGTGCTGTCGGGCCACCTCGCCGACTTTTTCTTAAGCGCCCCGCGAAGTTCACCCCAATCTTGTACATCATTGCCGGCCTGCCGGCCTGCGGCTACGCGCCTGTCGGAACGCGGCGCGGGGCCGCAGCGGCGCCTGTTGGGCCTCGATTTCGCGGCTCTCGGGGATCCGCGGGCGCGGATTCTTGGGCGCCCGCATCTAGATTATCCTTGCATATTACTGACTGGTCAGTTATATGTAGCTGGTGACGTCTCCTCCCGCCCCTCCCCAATCCCGCCGCTGGCGGCGTCGGGCGGAAGCGCGGCCCGAGGAGATTCTTGAGGCGGCGCTGGCCGAGTTCATTAAGAACGGCTTCGAAGCCGCGCGGATGGAAGACATAGCCAAACGCGCCGGGCTCTCGAAGGCGGGCGTTTATCTCTATTTCGAGAGCAAGGAGGTGCTGCTTAAGGCGCTCATTAGGGCCAAGATCACGCCTCTGGCAGAGCAAGCCGCCGTCATGGCGGCCGCCGGCGCCGCCAATCCGCTTTTCGCTTTGCGCGCCATTGCCGACATGGCGGTTCGGCTCCTGCGCGACCCATCGCGGCTGGCGGTGCCGCGCCTGGTGATCGGGCTGTCCGCGCGCTTTCCCGACATCGCCGAGCATTATCGCACCCATGCCGCTGAAATCGCGCTCGGCGCGCTCATCGGCCTGATCGAAACCGCCATGGCGAAAGGGCAGCTGCGCGCTATCGACCCCCGCGCGGCGGCGCGCGCCTTCATCGGCCCGATGTTCTTCGAGGCTATGTGGACACATGTGCTGGGTGGGGAATCCGGGCTCGGCGATCCGGAGAAACTGGTCGAAAGCCATTTCGACATCCTGCTGAATGGGCTGGAGGTGCGCGCATGAAGCGCTTTTACGCAATCGCATTGGCCTTGATCGCGGGCGCCTGTTCGCGCGCGCCCGAGGGCGCGATGCAAGGCTATGGCGAAGCCGAATATGTGTACCTTGCCAGCCAGGAATCCGGCGTCGTCGCCGAGTTATTCGTGCGCGAGGGCGATTCCGTGGACGCGGGCGCGCCGGTGTTCCGCTTGGAAGGACAGCGCATCGATCTGCCCCTGCAAGGCGCATCGGCGCAGCGTGCGGCGCTGGCGCAAGCGGTGGAGGCGGCGCGCGC
>DPWD01000024.1 GCA_003526465.1 Hyphomonadaceae bacterium | reverse complement strand
GGCGCGCCCGCCCCAGAGCCGCGCGCCCGGAGGCAAATAGAGCGCACGCACCCGCTTGCCCGCGAGTGGGCAGCAGAACCAAGTGCGCGCGCCGCCGAAATACGGCTTGGTTCGCACCAAGTGGATCGTCTGCATGACCGGTGTTCCGTTGCAGGTGTAGCGAAGCGTGAGCTGCGCCTGCTTGCTGGCCCAGATATACGCAATCGTCGCGACCTGCTCGCCGTTCATCGACCATCGCCAGGTTCCGGTGGTGTTGGCGTGGGGGTGAAGCGCCATGCGAATTGCCGGCGCCGCGAGATCGAGTTTGAGACTTGCTTTGCAGGTGGCGTGCGCCGCTTGTCTGCCGCTGCCGAAATTTGCCATGCGTGTTCGCCCCAGATTCCCGAAATCTATAGACCACGTGCGCGGCTCGAATCGCCAGACAATGGCCGCTTTTCGGCGCCGTTTTTGTTTTGCCGAGGCCTCGAATTGGAAATCGAAGACTCTTGCCAATGAGACTCTTTCTGAGAGAGGGGCCCTGATCCGATGGTGAGGATGCTGTGACGGGGCATAGGTCGAGATTCCCCGCCGAAGCCGGGTCCCGCCTATGCCCCAAACGATCTGACCCGACGGAGCCGGACGCCGCTTAGAGGCCCCCGGCGTCCTGAGCGCGGCGCCGGGATCGGTGGCTGCTTCGCGGAGCTGCGTCTACTCCGCCGGCCCGGGCTCCACCTTTCGGTCTCCCGCTTGGATTTGGCCGGTCCCCACGGTATCCAATTCAAGGTCCGCGCCCCGCCGTCTAATTACCGACAACGCGAACCCACGTTTCACTAACCAGAAGCTGGCGTGAAGCTCTTTGCAGTGCGCCTGCGCGCCACAAACGCGTCCAATTCGTCTTCGGCCCATTGCGGTTTGCCGCGCGGCCCCGAAAGCCGAATGGGCTTTGGAAACTCCTCATCCGCCCGCTGGAGCCGATAGAAGCCGCTAAGGCTCATTCCGAGCCGGCGCGCCGCGTCGCTGTTGCTGAGTAAATCCGACATGGGAGCGAGACCCTCTTCTGGACGATTTGCGAGTTCCATCATCGCATAGGTTTTCGCGGCGCGGTGTTGGTGCTCATGGCGCCCCAGAACGCGGCGCACTTTTTGCCTTCACACGCGGGAGCGTCGCCGCCCACGCTTCTGCGCTGGCGCCGGTGATCCGCGTTGAAGCGTCAATCTTGACCGCTTCGACCGCGCCTTGGTTGATCAGTGCGTAGGCGCGCGTTCGCCCGACGCCATAGGCGGTGCAAAACTCGCGAATGGTCAAGAACATGTCGCCATCCCTGCAAACGCCCGCGCACGGGCGCGGACGGCGCATGACTAGGCGAAGTTCATCGGCAAGGGGCGGCAAAGTGCGGCGGCGCCGCGTTTAGCCGTGCGGCCAAAGCCCCTTCATCACGCAGCCCGGCGAATTGCCGCGCACTGTGGTGGCTCCGCGCGCGAGACATTACCGCACACGTGATCCGACTGCGGCGATAACTTCTGCCGCTTTGAGATAGTGGAGTCCTTCTGGAACGGGCGCCCGTACAAGGCGGATCATCATGATTCCGCCCGGCGCGCTCATGTCGCTGACCTGAGCGGGCATGTAGGTGGTCGTGGCCGAACCATAAACTGAATTGCCCGCGCCGTATGCAGAGCCTGTAGTGGTTGCCGTGCCGGGTATTATCAGCGTGGAGTGCTCAGTCGTATCTTGAGTACCCAAGATTACGAAGCCAATTGCGCCGTTCGCTTGCGCCGTTTCCGCAGCGCGCAGCATGAGAAAATCTTGAACGCGAGCCTGATCTGAAAATATGTTGAGCCGCGCCTGGACGCGGTAGAGATCACCACCCATCGGAGCAGCGTCAACCCCAAGATTGGCCCAACCGCGCTCATGATAGGGCGTTGCACATGCGACCAGCAAAACCGCCGCCAACGCCAGGGAAACGCGTTTCATGTGCTTTCATCCTCCCAACCGGACAAATCTTAGTAGGCGCCAGGTCTGAAGGCAATCAGGCGCTTTGTGGCTGTCGGCGACACGCGGTCGTCCGGTGTGTCCAGCGGTGCGCGGGCGGGCGGGGGCACGGGCGGGCGGGGGCACGTTCCACTCGCCTACGATGACGCGCGTGGCTATTTTCTGCCGTGGCGCCAATGCCCTTCCGCCTCCAAGTCGGCGGTCGCCGTGCGTATGGTTCGGTCGCTCGCCCTGCTGCCGCAGCGCCGAGCCAGTTCCTCGTTGATTTTCGCGTAGCGGGTATCGGCACGCATCCCCTTGGGAGGTCCGGCCGGAAATAGGGCTAATGCCGCTTCCTTGACGGCGACTCGTAGAGTCCGCTTATCTCGCATCGGCGCCGTTGGTTTGGAATCTTCTCCCCGCCCCTCAACCAAGGCCATCACCTCGGCGGTGTTGAAACTGAGTTCGTCAAGACCGCCGCTCCGCTTGGCGAGCCGCCCGGTAAACCGAATGCAATGATCGTTTGGCTCGCGCTCGAACGCCCAGTGCGTGCTCGGGTCAAACAGTATAGCGCGCGGAACCTCGCCGAAGGCGCCGCTGGTGTGATCGCGCCCGCACAGGCGGGGGCCGCGCGCGTTCATCACCGCAGCGCGCAATCGTTCGCTTGCGCTCCACATATTTCGTTCGCGCCGCTTGAGCGCCTCGAGATGGGCGAGCGCGGCCGGCTCGTATTTGGCCCAGGCGCCGACCCAGAACGCGGGCAGCTCTCCGGTGTCGGCGCAATGACCGCGCATCGCGTGGACACGTACCTCCCAAATTTCGGCGTCAGACCAGTGTGGGGTCGCACCTTTTGAATGCGCCAATCGCCGGTCCTGACCATCCTGCGGCGCTGGCGGATCGCCTTTCCCGCGCCACGCCGCGAGCGCCCGCATCGTCTCCAGGAAAGCCAGCAGCGTTCGAGATGTTTCTGGCTTGGGAATATCCTTGAGCGCGGGCTCCGCAGCGCACGGGTCGGCGGGTTCGGCGATGGTCTGGTTGGCCAACAGGCAGACAGCTTCCTGCAGCGTGCAAAGCGCCCGCTGTTCCACCGGCAGCGGCAACGCTTGTGTCGCCCGAAATAGCGCGCTCATTTGATGCCCTTCCGATGCGAATTTCAGCAGCCCCAATGCTTATCGTTTTCTCGGGACTTTGGCACTCTCGCTAAACAAGCCTGCCCCCATCCCGTGACGGAACGACTAGCATTCTGTCTTTGCTTGCTCTGCCTTGATTACTGATCAATGTGTAATACAAACAGACAAGGGGGCCGAGATGGCGGACGACGTGGCTCGCGGGTTGATCGGCCTTCTGCGTATGCTCGGCGTCGCTGGCGCCACTTGGCAACTGCTTCTGTGGGTGGGAGGAATTTCTCTGGCCGGAACCATTTTCGTCTATTCTGGCAAGACCCCGTGGGAACGGGCCGACCGACTTTGGGGTCTGATTTCGATACCGCTCATCGGACTTGCTGCGTTCGTCGCCTGGGTTGCGCTGCGGTGGCTGGTCAACGTTGGGAACGGGATTGTATCCTAGATGAGGCTCTCCCATCCTCCGGCCGGACGTCCGCACCGCCGCCGCTTGACAAGCGCAGCCAACGGTAAAGCGTCGTGGAAGCAATCCCCGTTTCCCGGATGATTTCCGCGGGCGACATGCCGAGCGCGCGGGCTTCCACAAATTGTTGCCACTTGGCTTGATCGCGCGGGCCCTGCCACCCATGGGCGGCGTGAGCGTGCGCAACGGTTTCCGCGGGCGCCGACACGAAGGCCGGATCGCGCGGCGCCTCC
>DPWD01000238.1 GCA_003526465.1 Hyphomonadaceae bacterium | reverse complement strand
CGGGGGACGCTCATGAACGACGCTGAATTGCTCTGGAAAATGTATGAGGATAACCGTGTCCAAGCGCAATTGCATGAGGACCGGCGCGCCAGCGCGACCGCGCTGATCGCAGGCGGCGCCGGCGCCCTGGTGACGGCCATCGTGAGCGAGGGGATCGCCAAGGACGACGCGCCCTTGGCGGCCATGGTCATCATCATGGGCATTTTCGGTTGGCTCATCGCCGTCAAGGCGACCGAGCGCATGCGTTTGCACAACAGCCGATGCTATATGTTTCTGGATGAACTCGATAGGCTCGACCGGGAGGTCGATATCGTGGCGCTCAAGCAAGCCTGCGACCAGAAGCATCGCCGCAAACATTGGATCACGCATCGATTTGCGCTGAGCTGGCTCTGGCAATCGCTGCACGTTCTGATCGCCGCGGCCGGCGTTGTCTTCCTGCTGCGCGCCGATCCGTTTTTCTTCACGACCACCTTCGAGGGCGTCCGCGAGGCTGTCGCTCGGCTGCAGGGCTGATCGAAAAACTCAGCGGTCGCGGAATTTATCCTGCAGGCCCTTCAGCGTATCGACGATGCCGGTGTACGCGAGTTCGGCGTGCGAGGCCATGGTCGGCCCGACGAATCCCTGGCGGCGCCACTCGTCGGCCTTGGCTTGGACCTTCAAGCGCGTCGAGTCCCAAACCATGTTGCCGAACATGTCGGTGTAGTCGCTGCTGAAACCGCCAGCTTTGTCCATGGAGAAAGCAAGGCAGCTGACGAGCGGCAGGCAATATGGCCCCACTACCGGCGTGTTGATGGCCACCGGCATGATCGGCATAATGTGCGAGCCTCGCGCGCCGCCGTTAACGAAATGACCCAGCGTATAGGGCGCCACAATCTCTTCTGGCGCCGGGAACAGCGCTTGGCTGCGGACAATGGCGATGGGATCGTCCTTGCCGGTGTACTTGCCGGCGATGTTATGCATCCGCGTCGCCGACACCGAGACGATCTGTTCGTCGGCCTTGTAGCGCGAGCGCACCGATTCGATTGCGAAGCGGTCCGGATTCTGCAGCAGCGTGGCGACTTCCCAGGACCGCTCCGGCACGTCGAGTTCGATCACGCGGTCGCAATCGGCGTGATCCATGTCGATGATGGTGATGGTGAAGCCGGCGTGCAGCTTGGGGCTGAGGATCAGCCCGCCGTTGCTGATTGGGTCGCAGAAGGTCGAGTAGAGCGGATAATTGTAAGCGCCTGGGCCGCACTTGTCCGCCGCGAACACCATGAAGGCTTCCGCCGGACGTTCCTTGCTCTTGGGGTCGAGTTCAAATTCTATCTCGGCGACACCCGGCCCGGCGCCGCGAATGTTGCCCGACGGCGCATCCAGCAGCAGATCTTGGCCCGCTCCGTAGAGGCCTTGCGATTGCGCCACCTCGGTGCCGGCCAGGAAGCAATTCCAGGCAAACTGGTGCACTTCCTGGGCGCCGACGCCGTGCCGGTGACTGAGGATGAGCGCGATGTCGTCGCCGGTGTGGGTCACAACGCCGTCAATCAACAAGCCGCCAGCTTTTTTTGCCTGTCCAACCATGGACTCGACACGCTCGAGCATTTTTTTCGAGGGCCGGGTATGGCCGCCAATGGAGCCAACATCGGCCTTGAGCGCGGAAAGCGTAACCTTCATGATATCCCTTTTTCTTTTAAAAATCAGTGGATTGCTAGCAACGGCGAGGGGGCGCTGGCAAATCCGGTTGCGGAGCTTGCCGGTGTTCTAGCCGGTTTTAAGGGAATTGCCACGCCGGTCCCGCCACGTTTTCGCAAGCCCGGTCAGCGCTTTCGCAGCTATTCCCTGGGGGCGGCGCCAAAAGAACAAAAGAAAAGCGACCGGTCGAGGCTGTTCAGGTTCAATTCCTCAAGCACGAGGCCGATGGTCTCGGGTGCGAGCGTCTATTCGGCGGCGGCGCGGCGCGCGGCTTCCTCGGCTTCTTTTTGCAGCCGCCAGCGGCGGTCGTCCTCGCGCCCCCCGAGCCAAATGAATCCGCCCAACAGGAGAAGCCCGCCCGTCATCAGGAAAAACTGGAGCCAGCTCTCCATCTAGTCCTCCAATTTGGTTAGAACCTGCATCGCGTAGTTGTGAAATACATAGCCGATCATAGCACAGATTGCCACTTTGCTGATGGCGACGATGGTCAAATCGCCGGCGACCACCGGTTGGATGAATCCAACAGCGCCAAAGGCTAGGCCAATGGCGTTTGCACTCGTTGCGCGCAATTTCAGCCGCTCATTGCGAGCCGCCTTGCCAATCGCAACACTCATTTTAGCGCCTCAACCCCCGGCAGCTGCTTCCCCTCCATCCATTCCAAAAACGCGCCGCCCGCTGTTGACACGAACGTCATGTCGCTGGCGACGCCGGCATAATTGAGCGCGGCCACCGTGTCGCCGCCGCCCGCGACGGCGATGAGTTTGCCGACTTTCGCACGCGCCGCGGCGTACTTGGCGGCCTCGACCGTGGCTTTATCGAACGGCGGCACTTCGAACACGCCGAGCGGGCCGTTCCAGATCAGCGTCGCGCTTTGATCCATGGCGGCGATGAGGCGCTTCACGGTCTCGGGGCCGGCGTCGAGGATTTTTTCATCAGCGCCCACCGCGTCCAGCCCGCAGGTGCGCGCGGCCGCGCCTGGCTTCACTTCACTCGCGGCCACCACATCGACCGGCAGCAGCAATTCGCACTTGCCAGCCGCCGCCGCGATAATCGCGCGCGCGGTGTCGGCCATGTCTTTCTCCGCGAGCGAACCGCCGATGTCGTGGCCTTGCGCGTACAAGAATGTGTTCGCCATGCCGCCCCCGATGGCGAGGCGGTCGAGCTTGGCGATCAGATTTTGCAGCAAGTCGAGCTTGGTCGACACTTTCGCACCGCCGACAATGCCAAGCACGGGCCGCTTGGGCTTGCCGAGCGCGGCTTCGAGCGCATCCAATTCGCGCTCCATCTGCTTGCCGGCGTAAGCGGGCAGCACGTGGGCGACGCCTTCGGTGGAAGCGTGGGCGCGGTGCGCGGCTGAGAACGCATCGTTGACGTAGAAATCGCCGAGCTTCGCCATCTCGGCGGCAAGTGCTGGATCGTTCTTCTCCTCGCCAGTATGGTAGCGTGTGTTTTCGAGCAGAATTACGCCGCCGGCGAGAGCGCTCGTGATTGCGGTCTTCGCGGCCTCACCGACGCAATCGTCAGCAAACGCCACAGGCGCGCCGAGCAATTTTGCTAGCGGCTCAACCACCGGCTTGAGCGACATTTCCGGCACGCGCTTGCCCTTGGGGCGGTCGAAATGCGCGAGCAGGGCGATCTTGCAGCCTTTCGCCTGTAGCGCCCGAATGGTCGGCAGCGCCGCGCGCAAGCGCGTATCGTCCGTGACCTTGCCGTCGGCCATGGGCACGTTGAAGTCGACTCGCACCAAGGCGATCTTGCTATCCGGGGCGTTCTCGATGCGGCGAAAATTCAAAGGTGGCCTCCTGCGGCAAGTCCGATCCAGTAAGCGCCGCCTAATACGCCAGCGAGCAGGGCGAGCGCCAGCGCCGCGTTAGTGATCAGGCGCGTGCGCGTCATGTCCCGTAGCGCTGTGCGCCGCGTCCAGGCCCAGATGGCCGCCGCGCCAAGAAATACCAGCGCCGCGTAGAGGAGCGGTACGCCGGCCCAGCCGCTTGCGAAGGCCAGCGCGGCGAACGCGAAGTCCGCGCCGGCCGCGCCGATATTGGGGCGGCGCACGGCCACGGCCTCAGCTCATCAAGAAATCACGTTTCCCCAACTCAACGCCGTTATGGCGCAGGATCGCGTAGGCCATGGTGATGTGGAAATAGAAGTTCGGCAGCGCCCAAGTGTTGAGAAAATCGAGGCCGTTGAACTTCAGTTCCGAGTTCGGAATCTTGATGCTGATTTCGCGCTTGTCGGCGCCTTCGAGTTGCGCCTCGGAATAGCCTTCGACGATGGCGATGGTCTTGGCGATGCGCGCTTGCAGGTCGGCGAAGTTGGTTTCGTTGTCCTCGATCTTTTCCGGTTCATGGCCGGCGAGGCGCGCCATGGCGCCCTTGGCGGCGTCGGCGGCGATTTGCACCTGGCGGGTCAGCGGAAACATGTCGGGCGCGATGCGGGCGCTGAGCAGCACGGCGGGGTCGTAATTCTTGGCCTTGGCGTGCGCTTCNNCGCCGGCGAGGCGCGCCATCGCGCCCTTGGCCTGGTCGCACGCGATCTGCACTTGGCGGGTCAGCGGCAGCATGTCGGGCGAAAGGCGCGCGTTCAGCAGGATCGCTGGATCATAGTTCTTGGCCTTGGCGTGCGCTTCCGCCTTGGCGAGGATAGCGGAGAGATTGCGCAGCATGCGCGTAAACGTGGGCGCGCTGAACGCGTGCATGGAGACTTTGCTCATGGGGTCAGATCGATCCTGCTAGCCCTAGGCCCAGCCAATAGGCGCCGGCCTCGATGGCGATGATGACGAAAAGAGCAACGCCCGTCAGGCGCGCCCAGGCTTTGGCCGGCAGGCGCTGGAGCACCCGCTGGCGGCTGGCGCTCCAATAGGCCACCATCGCGCCGCCCGCCACCCCCGTCAGCACGGCCGGCGCATTGAACAGCCCGCAGGCAAACAGCGCGACCGCGAAACCGAGATCGCCGAAGGCCACAACCAGATCGCTGCGCGCGCGGTGCATGGGGCGCAGGATAGACACAAGCGACCGGCCCGCGCCTCTGGTTACTCCCGGCGAGAGCAGAACGTTCGCTCCCAATCCCCTGGTTTTCGCGGTCTTGACAAAATACCCTCAAAGGGTAATTTCCTGGTGACCGAAAAGCGGAAGCCGCACTACGTTTTGGCGACAATTCAGGCGCTGACGGTTGAGCGGGGCGTTGCGGCGTTCACCAAAAGCGCGCTCGACGGTGGGCGGGCGATGGGCCTGACCAGCGCCGAAATGCTCGATGTGATCGCCTCGCTCTCGGGCGCTGAATTCTACAAAGCGATGACCACGCACCAGGATCATCGCGTTTGGCGGGATGTCTACCACGCGCCGACCCCGGTGGGTGTCGAGGCCTACATCAAAGTGACCTTGCGCGAAGGCGCGTTGGTGATTTCGTTCAAGGAGAAGGGCACATGACACGGCAATGCGACGCCTGCGGAGCGGGGAAGGCAATGCGCGCCTTCAACGGCAAGGATTTCGTTGTCAAGCACGCGGGCGCTGCGCGCACGGTGAAGGATTTGTCCGGCTGGCGCTGCGGCGGATGCGGCGAGGTTAGCTTCGACGCGGCCAGCGCCAAGCGCTATGCAGCGGCGGGCGACGCGCTGGTGTTGGCCGCAC
>DPWD01000237.1 GCA_003526465.1 Hyphomonadaceae bacterium | reverse complement strand
CCTGGGCAAGGCGGCGTGAGCGGGGTGCCGCAAGGCGAAGTAATTTTCGAAATCACGCGCGTGGGCGATGCTCAGAGAGTGGCCGCGATCGATGTCGCCAGTGGCGTCGAGGTCGTGATCCAAGCGCCAGCGAATGCCGCCTTGGCGGATGTGCGCGCGCTGGCGCTGCGCAAGCTGGAGCGGGCGCTGGCCGGGACGGCTCCGCCGCCACCGCCGGAGCGGCCCGGCAAGCTGATCTAATGTGTCGGCAAACAAGGGCTTGCGGGCTTTGCCTGACCGCGTCCGAGCCCCTATGCTCACGCCTCAGATTCTAACGAGGCCGGAATGACGCACGCGACCGCACGCGCCGCCGATGGGCGCGACCAGTTTTTTTCAAGCGATTTGGCTGGCGCCGATCCCGATGTCAGCGCCGCCATCAAATCCGAATTGCGCCGCCAGCAGCGTCAAGTCGAACTGATCGCCTCGGAGAACATCGTTTCGCGGGCGGTTTTGGAGGCACAAGGCTCGGTGCTCACCAACAAATACGCCGAAGGCTATCCGGGCCGGCGCTATTATGGCGGCTGCGAATATGTGGATGAAGTGGAGCGCCTCGCCATAGAGCGGGCCAAGCGCTTGTTTGATTGCAAGTTCGCTAACGTGCAACCGCACTCCGGCGCCAACGCCAACCAGGCCGTGTTCTTCGCGCTGTTGCAGCCGGGCGATAAATTCCTAGGCATGGACCTCGCCTGCGGGGGACACCTGACGCACGGCTCGCCGGTGAATATTTCAGGCAAATGGTTCAAGCCGGTCGCTTACGGCGTGCGCGAGGACGATCATCTGATCGACTACGATCAAGTGGCTGAAATAGCCCGGCGCGAGCGGCCGAAACTGATCCTCGCGGGCGCGTCGGCCTATTCACGCCACATCGATTTCGCCCGCTTTCGCGGAATCGCCGATGAAATCGGCGCCGTGCTGATGGTGGATATGGCCCATTACGCAGGGCTGATCGCGGGCGGCGTCTATCCCTCTCCCCTTCCGCATGCGCATGTTGTGACGACCACGACGCACAAGACACTGCGCGGCCCGCGCGGGGGCATGATCGTCTCCAACGACGAAGAGATCGGCAAGAAAATCAATTCGGCGGTTTTCCCGGGTCTTCAGGGTGGGCCGCTGATGCACGTCATCGCCGCGAAGGCCGTGAGTTTCGGCGAAGCGCTGGAACCGGAGTTCAAGGTCTACGCGCAGCGCACGCTTGAGAACGCGCGCGCCCTTGCCGCGCGCTTAATCGAAAATGGATTGGCGGTGGTGTCGGGCGGCACTGACAGCCATCTAATGCTGGTGGACCTGCGTCCCAAGCGCGTCACTGGCAAAGCGGGCGAGCAGAGCCTGGAACGTGCGCTCATCACCTGCAACAAAAACGGCATTCCTTTCGACCCCGAAAAGCCGATGATCACATCAGGCGTGCGCCTGGGCTCGCCGGCTTGCACCACGCGTGGCTTCGGCCCAGCGGAATTCCGCCAGGTGGCCGATTTGATCTGCGAGACGCTGGACGGACTCTGCAAGAGCAACGGTGACAATTCCGCGACGGAAGCGGCGGTTGCGGCTAAGGTAGAGGCGCTGACGGGGCGGTTTCCGATTTACTGAGGCAATAGGCAGTAGGCAGTTAGGCAGTAGGGGCGGCAGGCGACTCTTGTTAAGACCCTACTGCCTACTCACTATTGCCTACTGACCGCGTAGCGCCAGCGAGCCCCAATGCGTTGCCCCTTCTGTTCCAACGAAGATACTCAGGTCAAAGACAGCCGCCCCACCGAGGATGGCGCGGCGATCCGGCGCCGGCGTCAGTGCGATAAGTGCGGGTCGCGCTTCACCACTTTCGAGCGGGTGCAGTTGCGCGATCTCGTAGTGCTTAAACGCTCAGGTCGGCGCGTTCCGTTCGACCGTGACAAGCTGGCGCGCTCGCTGGCCATCGCGTTGCGCAAACGCCCGATCGAGCAGGACCAGATCGAGCAGATGATCTCCGGCATCGTCCGCAAGCTCGAAAGCCAAGGCGAAAGCGAGATCACTTCCGAGATCATTGGAGGCATGGTGATGGAGGCGCTGGCGCAGCTCGATCCGGTCGCCTACGTGCGCTACGCCTCAGTCTATCAGGACTTCCAGGAAACCTCGGACTTCGCGAGGTTTATCGAGGAAGCGCGGAAGAAGAAGCGCGGGGGAACGGATTAGCGCAAAATATCGACCGCCTGTGTTACGACGGCGGCGGGAAACCTAAACGAGCGCTCGCCATAGCCTGTGTTTTTAAGCTTTATCGCGCGTTCATCGAACAGCCCGAGATAGTAACCGGAGGATGGACGCCAAGTCTAANNATTCTCCAGCCATCCCCGCAAATCCCCCAGCGCCCGTTCCGCCAGCGCGAGCTTCTTCGCGCGTCCGCGATCTTCGCCCTTGAGCTTCTTCCCATCGGCCCCATGCGTCGGCGCGGCGATCTCTGGGAACAGTCCGAAGTTCACGTTCATCGGCTGAAACGAGTTTCTGCCCTCGGCGATATGTCCGCCCGTTACATGTGCCAGCAGCGCGCCCAGCGCGGTCGTTGGCGGCGGCGGCGCAAGCGTGCGTCCCAACCGTTCCGCCGCCGCGAAGCGCCCGGCCAGGAGCCCCATGGCCGCGCTCTCGACGTAGCCTTCCACGCCGGTCACCTGTCCCG
>DPWD01000075.1 GCA_003526465.1 Hyphomonadaceae bacterium | reverse complement strand
AGAAGCGCTTATCCTGCTGCTGCCCGCCGACCATCTCATCGCCGATCGCGCCGCGTTTCTCGCGGCCGTCGTGCGCGCCGCCCCGTTTGCGCGCCAGCGAGTTATCACGTTTGGCATGGCGCCTGACCGGCCCGCGACCGGCTATGGCTACATCAGGAGCGGCGAGCCGCTGGGCGATGGCGTGCTCGCCATTGCCGCGTTCCGCGAGAAGCCCGATGCCGACACCGCGCGCGACTACCTAACGGAGGGCGGCTATTACTGGAATGCAGGCATGTTTTTGTTCCATCCCCAAGTGATGTTTGAGGAATTTGCCGCCAGCTCTGACATTCGCGATGGCGCGCTTGCGGCGCTCCACACCGCACGGCGCACGGGGGCTGAGATTTTCCTGGACGCCGCAGCTTTCGCGGCGACGCCGTCGCTACCGCTCGACACCGCACTGATGGAGAAGACCGCGCGCGGGGCGGTGGTTCCCTGCGCCATCGGCTGGGCCGATGTCGGCGCCTGGGACGAGGTGTGGTGTCACTCAAACAAGGACGACCAAGGCAACGTGCGCCACGGTGCTGTCGTTGCGATCGACGCCGCCAACAATCTAATCCGCGCGGAAGGCATGAAGGTGTGCGTCGCCGGAATAAGCGATCTCATCGTCATCGCCACCCCGGAAGCGGTGATAGTACTGCCGCGCGATCGCGCGCAAGATGTGAAGGCCCTGCGTGAACTGGCGACAAGGGTGGCATAGTCAAGAGTTGACGGCGGCTCTCCTCTTGCGGCTATAAGTTATGCCGGAAGGTTCGACGCCGTCGATACGACGCATCATGTTGTTCTACCTTGGCCGCCGCGGCGCCATACCGCTGTTCACGCACGATCTGCTGCGCGCGGCGGCCCGGGTGCCTGAGGTCATGGTGTCGGCCTGCGTATCGGCGCACAATGAGCTGCTTGCGGACATCAACGCCCTCGACGGCGATACACTGGTGCTTCCGACTTTTAGCGGCGGATTCGGTGCTGCGACGAACCTTTGGCGCGCACCTGCGCTGCGCGCCGCGCTTGGACGTCACATTTCACGGTTTCAGCCGGAGGTTGTCGTCGAGTTGATGCCACATGTTTGGTCACCCTTGTTTGAGCCGGTGTTCGCGGCTGCGCGGGTCCCGAGAATGTGCTTGGTCCACGATGTGGTGCCGCACTCTGGCGACATCACCGCCATGGCGCAGGAATGGCTTCTATCGAGCGCATTGCGCGCGCAACGTGTGCTGACGCTGAGTGGATTTGCCAGAACCCAATTGCTGCGCAGCGGGCGCGTCAAGGGGGACCGCCTGGTGACGCTGTTCCACCCGGACTTCGCGATGGCAAACGCCCCCTTCCCGCAGCGCCGCGAGAAGGGGCTTTCGGTGATGTTCCTCGGGCGGGTGCTCCCGTACAAGGGCCTTGATCTGCTTGTTGGTGCGGTCGAACACGTGCGAGCGTTGGGCGTCGAAATCCAATTGGGCGTCTTTGGCGAGGGTCCTCTCGGCGCGCTGGAGTCTCGCTTGAGGCGGCTTGGCGCAGAGGTGAGAAATCAGTGGCTTAGCCAAGCAGAAATAGCGGATGGACTGGGGCGATATGAGGTAGTGGCGGCGCCACATCGCGAGATCACTCAGTCGGGCGTCGTGGCGCATGCGTTCGGGGCCGGGCGACCGGTGATTGCCACCCCTGTTGGCGCCTTGCCGGAGCAAGTCGAGAACGGGGTGACCGGCCTTATCGCCGCCCAATGCACGGCCGAGAGCCTTGCGGCCTGCATCGTAAGATTCGCGACCGATGAGGGGCTCTTGCAGCGTTGCGCGGAGGCGGTTCGCGTTGGCGCCGCCGGCCGATCCATGGAAGTTTTCCTAGCGCGTTTGGCGCAAGAAGGGTCGATTTCGAGCCTTGGCGCGCAGCGAAGTGATGACAGACTGGGCGATGGCCGATTTGTGGAGGCGGTCCATGCGCAAGAAATCGCCAGCGGCGGGCGAGATCAACGCACACGCAGATGATCGACTCAACCCACTTCAAGGCGCACCGCTCGGCGAGGGGCGCAAAAAAGTGGGGAAACAGGCAGTCGGCCGCTCACGCGGCGCGCGCAACACGAAGATTCATGCAGTTGGCGATGTTAAGGGGCGGTTGATCGTGACCTGACCCCCATTTCTCACAAGCGGCGACTGGAATCCTGACCGAATCAAACGCCCCCGATGGACGTCTTTCAAGCTCTTCCTTCCATGCCCCGCGCGCCGCGTAAGCGGCGGGCGTTTGCCAGCCGAGCGCTGAGTGCGGGCGGTGGTGATTATGGTCTTTGCGCCAGGCGTCGAGTTCGAGCCGCGCGTGCGCCAGCGAGCGAAACAGCGTCTCGTTGAGCAACTCGTCCCTGAGCCGGCCATTAGAGCTCTCGATGAAAGCGTTCTGCGCCGGTTTGCCGGGCTGGATGTAGCGCCAGGCAACGCCCTTCGCCTCGCTCCACGCCAGGATCGCATTCGAGGTCAGCTCCGTGCCATTGTCGGAGAGGATCGTTTCCGGGCGCCCACGCCAAGCGATGATGCGATCCAGTTCGCGGCCCACCCGTGCGCCCGAAAGCGAGGTGTCGGGTACGAGCGCTAGAGATTCCCGCGTGCATTCATGCGCCAAATCCTTGAGACGCGCGCGAAGCGCGCAGTCGTCAGGCTTGCGCGCGCGATAGCGCACCAAGGCGCGATCGACACTGGCGATCTGGCACGCCCGCCGCTCGCTCACCGGGTGCGCCTTCAACAGGTGGGCGACAGCTTCACGCCGCTGCGCGGGCGTCACCATTTTTTCCCAGCAGGTCTTTCAGCGCCGCGTTGTCGAGCATGGCGTCGGCCAACAGCCGCTTCAGCTTGGCGTTCTCGCTCTCCAGGCCCTTGAGCTTCTGGGCGTCGGAGACATCCATGCCGCCGCACTTGGCCTTCCACGCGTACAAGCTCGCGCTGAACATGCCGTGCTTGCGGCACAGCTCCTTGGTTGCAAATCCAGCCTCGTGCTCGCGCAAGATCGCAATGATCTGCGCCTCGCTAAACCGCTTCCGCTTCATCTTCCGGCTCCCCGAATCAGGCCGAATTCTAGTTCCCCGTGGATGGGTTTTCGGGGGTCAGGTCACTCTAACCAAATTCGATCCAATTTTCGGGATGCACGTGAATCGCGCTGCTGCTCACCGGCGGAGAAGTGCACGATTGTCCCGCTGGCGAGCGGCTCATCAAGCGCATGGCCCCAGCCGCGCGCCGCGGCTCAGCCCGAAGCCGTGACCTCCGCGATCGCATTTATTTCCGCAATCAACCCAATAGCAAAGAGTGTTGCCGAGCCAAGCAGACCGAGTGTGGCCCAACAGCCGCGAGCGTTGCGGTCTCGATCAAACCTATCTAGCGCTGCCGCGGTGTTGTTCTCGGGCATTCCTCCGTCACTGTGTATCTCAACAAGAGCGACGACAAATGCAGCCACCAGACCTGCGCCGAAAAACCATGCCACATCGCGCAGTGCTATCTGGGAGGCAACGTCTAGCACACTGCCGCTGGCGCGTGCATTGAAGATAACCAACAACGCGGCGCCATGGCCAAGCAAAAGGGTCTCCGACAGCCTCAACTCTCTGTCCTTTGCCCTTCGGGGCCATAGCTGGCGCTGAATCGGCCGGTAGCGCCGATGTCGGCCAAGCCAGTTGCACATTACATGATCTTGAAGCGATGCCTAGTGTCAGGGTATCCCAGCCCGAAAAAATAGACTTGCGGCGTGCGCGCAATCGACGCCGAGTGGCGCTCTGGTCTGCATTCTGCGACTTGGAAGTTCGGGGGCAATCGCGGTCGCCCAGCGTTCATTGCACCATATCTCTCCCGGTGCACGCTTACGTTTGCCCAAGCGAAATGGGCGTGGTTTAGATTTTCGCCGGTTTACTGCCAGCGCCGGCACCCGCACCCCAAGCCATGGGCTAGCGCCACGAAGACATAGAGCCGCTCGAGCGTGATGCTGAACACACTGAGCATAGTCGATGGCGGCGATGGCGGCGGCATGGTTGTGCAGAAGGGTTTCCCAGGTCTGGCTGGGCCGCCCGTCTCGCGGCAGCATGTAGTTTTGGAGTCCGTCGACTGCGCCAGGCGAATGAGGGCGATGAGTTCGGGGTCAAGCCGGGGCCGGCCAGGCTTGCGAGCGCGGCGCAGCTGCCAACGCAGAGCCCTGGCGTGGGCGGCGAACGCGAGCATGGGTAGGTGTTTCCCCACCCAGGCACACACAAGCCAGCCCACGAAAGCATAGAAGCCTAAAAAGAAGGTAGTCCGCCACTCCCCCTCTATCTAACGGGAGAACGGCGCTGGAAGTTTAGCCGGAATTCAGCCTTCTCGGCGATGGCTGCGGCAGCGACCGTTCTGTGGCGCCCTCGCAACGATCCATTATGGAAGCGGGCCGGCCCTTCACCGTTTGGTTGAATCGCTGTTGAAGCTCGCCGGATCGGGCGAGGTGTTGCCGGGGGACGTTCGCTTGACGTGGATGACGCGTCGATTCCATGGGGGATCGGCTGCGGCGTTGATTTTGTCCTCCCGGCTACGGGGGACGCATTGTGAAGCTTGACGCCGTCGATGAATTGATCCTGGAAGCGCTGCAGCAAGACGGCCGATTGACAAACAAGGCGCTAGCGGCGCGCGTCGGCTTGTCGCCGCCTGCCTGCCTGGAACGCGTGCGGCGCTTGGAGCAAGGCGGCGTCATTATCGGCTATCGCGCCATCGTCGATCCGAAAGCGATCGGCGCGCATTTCGAGGGCTGGGCCGAGATCAGCTTGTGCGACCAAACCGCGGAGACCTTGGCGCGCTTTCAAAGCCTGCTCACAAGCACCCCGGCGATCGTTTCGGCTTACCAGGTGGCGGGCCCTCATGATTTTATGCTGCGCTTTCTCGCTCCCTCGATCGAAGCGTGGAGGCATTTCCGCGCGTGCATGAGCGACGCTGGCGTCGCCGCCGCCCGGCTGTCGATGGTGATCGATACCGTGAAAGCCGAGGCGCCGGTATGCTGGCCCCCTACTCGGCCGCGCTCGGTTCGCAATGCGGCGCGAGCCGATTTGGCACGTTGATGCGCCTGCCCTTGGGACACGGACCGAACAAGATTTTGCGGCGACCGAACAATATTCGGCCAAATCCGCATCCAACCGAATAAAATTCGGTTCGCTAGGCGCCGCCTTTGCTCCGCCATGCCGCGGAGGATGGATGTCCCGGCGTGCGAAAATATTTGTCGTTGCTCTCGCGGCGCTGGGGTTTCTCGCCGGCCTGGTCGCGGCCACGCAATTCCTCGCCCACGTGTTTGCGGGCCAGACCGCGCTTGGCGCGCCGCTCACCGCTGTTGGCGAGACGGCGGTCTACGCGCCCTGGGCGGTGTTGGCATGGTCGCGCGATTGGGCGGGGGAATTCCCACGGCCGTTCGCCGTC
>DPWD01000263.1 GCA_003526465.1 Hyphomonadaceae bacterium | reverse complement strand
GTAGCCGCCTTGGTGCAGGTGCGCGAGCGCTTCGCTTTGGGCGCCTTGCAGCACGACCTCGGCGTTCTCCGCCGCACGCGCGCCGACCACGCGTCCGTCGCCGCCAACCACTAGCGACCGCCCACGATAGTCAAAGCGATAGCCGATCCTGTGATTCTCGAAATCGCCCGGCGTGGTGAAGGCGGAAACGGTGAGGCCGTCCTCCTCGAACACAATCACCGAGCGCCCCGGCTCGGGGCCTGGCCCCCACGCCTGCAGGCCTTGGCCCAGCCCATCGAGACCGGCGACTTGGTTCAGGCCGTCCACCATCCGCTGGGTTTCGGCGGGGCCATACACCGGCATCAACGGCTCGGCCCGATTGGGCGCGCTGCTAGCGTACAATTCCCCAAGGTCGGCGGTCTGCGCGACACTGCCTCCGGTAAGCAATACCGCGTGCAGGCGGCCCATCGGAATATTGCGGTGCATCAGCGAAGAAGCGGCGCCTGAGCCCGCGTCAACGACGAACAGCTTGCCGCCGGCGATCACCGCCAGGCAAGGCTTGGGCGCGGCGGCTTCGAAATTGTCGCCGCCGCAGACGATGGCGCGCAGCGCGTCGGAGTTGAACAAATCCTCGTTGGCGGCGGCCTGGTCTTCCGCATAAGCCGCGTACGCCCGCGCCAGCGCCTCTTGACCTTCTGGCGTCTGCACGCCGAGAATCCAACCTCCCCAAAACAGCCCGGAGAGCGTCACGAAGACGACCGAAGATTTGCCTAAGGAATTCATGGTCAGACCCCGTTGCGTATGTGCGCGTAGCAGCGCGTTGACGTATACCCCTGACCCAGCAGAACTAACCCAATCTATGATTCGCGCAAACGCACTTAATATTCAGTTTCCACATGGAAATGAGGCGGCTGTGAATGCACCCCGCCAGGCGCCAAAATATCAGAAAAATCAATGATATAAAGCGACGCGCGGGGCGCGGTGGGCATCGGCGGATCAACAATGGTTAATGTGGCGAAGCGGGTCCTGGTGTTTGATTCGGGCGTCGGGGGACTTTCCGTACTCGATGCAATCGCCGCTTCCGACGCGTTGCTGCACCTGGATTACCTGGCCGACAATTCCTGGCTGCCCTACGGGCTGAAGTCCGATGCGCAGTTGCGCGAGCGCGTGCCAGCGCTGCTTTCGCGGGTCAGCGAGGATTGGGCGCCGGACCTTATTGTCGTCGCCTGCAACACCGCCTCCACAATTGCGCTTGAAGCGGTGCGGGCGGCGCTCGCCATCCCAATCGTTGGTGTGGTCCCGCCAATTAAGCCTGCCGCGGCGCTTACACGAACCGGCGTTATAGGATTGCTAGCAACGCCCGCAACCGTGCAGCGCCCCTACACCAACGAACTCATCGCGCAATTCGCCGCCGGCAAGCGCGTTATTCGGCTTGGTTCGGCGGAGCTGGTGGAAGCGGCGGAGCGCAAGCTGGCCGGTGCGCCAGAATCTGAGATCACACATGCGGCTGCGCAGACATGCGCGCAATTGTTCGGCGCTCCCGGCGGCGCCGAGATCGATGTGGTCGCTCTGGCGTGCACGCATTTCCCTTTGCTCGCGCGCGAACTGGCGGCGGCCGCACCGCGCCCCTGCGTCTGGCTGGATTCTGGCGAAGCGATCGCGCGGCGCGTGCGCCAGCTCTTGAACGCCCCGTCAGGCGAACCTCGGCTGGGACAAGCAGGATTCACCGATGCCGATGCTATGCGCCCCGCCTTTCCAGCGTTCCAGGCTCGCGGGATTGCCGATTTTATGAGCGTCGGGCCAGCGCCGTATTTCTCCACAGCCCCAGCGGATTTCTAAGCAAGAAATGCGTGCTGTTTGAGCGACTCGCCGCGCCGAACCGCCAAGCCATCCAGATTGACGTTGCGTACGCGGGATCGCGGGGTAACGATCAAGTGCGAGGCGACGAGCAGGTGGAGGAAACATGGCCGGAATCTTTGGCGAACTGCCGTATGGGCTGGTCTCCCAAATCCTCAATGTCGCTGGCGTCCTGACGCGCAGGCCGGGGCTTAAGGTCCCGCGCTACCAGCGTCCCTACACTTGGGGCGAGCGCGAGGTGCGGCAGCTGAACCAGGATCTGTGGGCGGCGTTCAAGCGCGGCGCCACCTTCTACTTCATCGGCCAGATCGTGCTGGTGAAGAACAGCCGCGGCAAGTTCGAGATTTCCGACGGCCAGCAGCGTCTGGCCACTTTGACCATGATCATCGCTTACGTCCGCGACCGCCTCAACGCCCGCGGCGAGCCCTTCCAGACGCTCATCATGGATGGCGAGCAGCCTCGGCTAATGCTGCGCGAGGACGACGCGAATTTCTATCGTGGCTTCGTGCAGGAGCCGGGCCACATGGCCGAACTCGCCAAGCACGCCGAGACCGGGGTCGACTCGAAGGATCAGCTCTGTGTCGCCGCCGCCACGATCGAGGCTGAGCTGTCGAAAATCGCCGATAACGGCGAACTCGAAAAATTCATGGCGTACGTGGTGCGCTGCTGCACCTTGAACGTGGTCGATGCTGACGAGCGAGGCTGCGCGCAAACCGTGTTTCACTCGCTCAACATGCATGGCTCGCCGCTCTCGGGGGCGGATCTTATCAAGAGCGACCTTCTCGAAAACTCCGATCTCTCCGACGCCGACGCCGACGCCGCGGCGCGCAAATGGGAGCAGACCGAGGACATGTTCGAGCGGGAGAACTTCGCCCGTCTTCTCTACATGATGCCGTTCTTGCTTGTTGGCGAGCAGGTGCGTTCGCCCGGCGATCTTGCCTCGTTCCGAGCCGCCGTCGACCGCACCGGCGGCGTGCGCGTGTTCTTGTTCGATCAATTGCCGCGCTACGCCCACGCTCTGCGCGCGATCTTTTCCTGCTCGATCGACGCCGGGCAATGGAGCGACGAGGTCAATCGGCGCGTGGCGCTGATGAAGCAGGTGGAAGAATGGGATTGGGCCCCAGCCGCGATCGCCTTCCTGGCCGGATATGGCCAAGACCACGATCGCGCGCGCGCTTTTTTCCGGGCGCTCGACCGTTTCACCTTCGCCTGCGAACTCTCGATCATCGACAATCGCGTGCGCGAGGCCCGCTATGCCCATGCCGTCAAGCACGCCGGCGACGATAAATCGCTCCACGGCCCCAAGGGGCTCGAGCTTAACGAAACCGAGCACATGCGGTTCATCGCCACGCTCAATCGCTCGCGCAAGCGCGACCGCCAGCGCCGGCTGCTGCTGATGCGGCTCGAGGCGGCGATGCCGGAAGGCCACATCCTCTCCATGACCGACGATGTCACCGTGGAGCATGTGCTGCCCAAGGGCGGCGGCGCGTGGTGGAACGAGCGTTTTCCCGATCCCGCTCTGCGCGCCGAACTCGCGCACCTGCTCGGCAATCTCATTCTGATCACCCACGACCAGAATCGCGACGCCGACAACAAACCCTATCCGAAGAAGCGCGAAATCTATCTCGCCTCGCGCGGGGCGCCGGTGCACGCGGTGACCAAGGACATCGTCGGCATCCCGGAATGGACGCTGCAAGCCATCGAGCAGCGTCATGAGCGCCTGGTCCGCATTCTGTGCGAAGATTGGGGCATTGTGCGCGGCGATTAACGCTCCGCTAACCGAAGCGCAAAACGATTAACGCCTCCTTCATTGCCGAGGCGAAAAGCGCATGTCGCTCCTGTACGCAGTGGTTTTCGCGAGCCGATGCCGCTCCAACCATCACCGGCTGGCGCTCGAGGCCTTGCGTCATCTGCGCTCGCCGGACGCGCGGGCGTGGCGCGAGCTACTACTGCACCATCACGGCGAATACCTCGCCGGGGCAAAGGCCCCGGACGATGAGTTCAAGGATTTCAAAAACCACGTGCTCCATGTGCGCGAGGGCGAATGGGGCGGCGCAATCGAAGCGTGCGAGGAATGGTACCGGCGCACTGTGCGGGCGCTGCGCGATCGTGACTGGAAGCAGGCCGCGTGGTCGGCCGGCGTGCTGAGCCATTATTACGTCGACCCGATCCAGCCCTTCCACACTCATCAGACCGAGGAAGAGGGGGTCATCCACCGTGCGGTGGAGCAGAGCTTTTCCAAGTCGTACAAAGTGTTTCAGTCGATGCTGGAGGCGAGCGGCTATCCGGACATCGCAGCGCCCGGCGGCGATCAATGGCTTGCCGCCATGGTGCGCGCAGGGGCCAAGGCCGCGAATACGCACTACGAGCTCGTCATCGAGCACTATGATTTCGAAGCGGGCGCACGCAATCCGAAAGCTGGTCTCGACAACGCCATCTGCGCCGCAATCGCGCCGCTCGTCGGCCACGCAATCGTGGGCCTCGCGCGCATCCTCGACCGCGCCATCGAAGAGGCGGGCGTGGTTCCAGCGCGCGTCAACGGCGCGCTGCAAGCGCTGCTGCTAACGCTGGACATGCCAATCCAGGCCTTGGCGTCGGCGATTGAGGATGGCGCGGCGCGCCGCGAAGTGCTGGCCCAATACGAAGAGTTTCGCCGCACCGGCAAGGTGCGCACGACTCTGGGTGAAGACGACAAGGTGGTGCGCGAATTGCACGCCGCTGAAGTGCTGAAAACGCCGCTTTCTTCGCTCGACGCCAAATGGCCGCGCGAAATTGGGGCCAAGGCCGGCGGACGTGTCAGTGCTCCCGCGCGCCCGCCCGCTAGGCCGACCGCGAAGATCATCGAGCTTGATGTTGTGCCAGCGCCGCGCCCGCAACGAGTGATGAAAGCGCCGCCGCCTTTGCCGCGCGAATTGCCCGTCGGCGCGCCGTTAGCGAAGAAGGAAAAAACACTGCCGCGCTGCACGCTCACCGATTCCGCGCCGGTCGTGCAGGCGCCCTCGATCGGCCCGAAAACCGCCAAGCGACTTGAAGCGCTCGGTGTAAAAACCGTCGCCGATCTTCTCGCGCTCGCGCCGGAAGAGGCCGAAGCTAAGGCAGACGCGCGCCACATCTCGGCGCAAACGATCCGAGATTGGCAGGCGCAAGCCTTGCTTGCGTGCACGGCGCCGGGCCTGAAATCGCGCGAGGCGCAAGCTCTGGTCGCCTGCGGCGTGCGCAGCGCCAATGATCTCGCCAGCGCGGATGCGGTGGCCTTGTGCGATGCGGTCGCGCAATGGGGATTGTCGCCGGAGGGCCAGCGC
>DPWD01000262.1 GCA_003526465.1 Hyphomonadaceae bacterium | reverse complement strand
CGCAATCTCCTGGGTCCCGGATCGCAAGCTTCGCCAGCGATCGCGTGACCGCGATCGGGCTTCGCTAACGTCCGGGACGACGGTCTAACGAGATGCCGTCAGCTCGGAAAACGCTCTAGCGGGTACCCGCCGGCCTCACATCCCGGCCAGGTAGTCGGCCATCGCCGCGATATCCTCGTCGCTGTACGAGGCCATGAGCGTGGCGATGGCGGCGGCGTTGTTGCGGGCCTTGCTCTTGAGGTCGAGCATGGTCTTTTGCAGATAGTCCTTGTGCTGTCCGGCCAGGCGCGGAATGCGGCTGTTGCCTGTGAAAGTGCCAAGGTGGCATTGCACGCACTCGCCGGAATCGGTTGCGACCTGGCCTTTGAGCGCCAGGGCCGGATCGGAGGTATAGCCGGTGCGCGGCCACGCCTGTTCCGAAAAGAATTTGGCGATAGTCTGCATCTCGTCCTTGCCCAGGTCCTTGGCGATGTCGGTCATGGCGTCGAAATCGGCCGCGCCGCGGCGGTGGATCCACTTCAGGACCTGGCGGGCGCGGAACGGCTTTTCGCCGATGCCGGCGAAGAACTGCTCCATGCCCGTCGAATCGAGGCCCAGCAAGTTGATCATGGTTGGCCTGTCCTCGCTCAGCGCGGGAAGATCTCGTATCCCGGAAAGAAGAACGCGATCTCGGCGCGCGCCGTTTCCGGCGCGTCCGAACCGTGCACCGCGTTGGCGTCGATGGTATCGGCGAAGTCGGCGCGAATGGTGCCCTTGGCGGCCTTCTTCGGATCGGTCGCGCCCATCAGTTCGCGGTTCTTCTGGATCGCGTTGTCCCCCTGGAGCACCTGCACCAGCACCGGGCCGGAAATCATGAAATCCACCAGGTCCTTGAAGAACGGCCGTTCGCGGTGCACCGCGTAGAAGCCCTCGGCCTGCGCGCGCGACAGGTGCATCATGCGCGCGGCGATGATCTTCAGGCCGGCGCCCTCGAAGCGCGCGAGAATCTGCCCGATCGCGTTCTTCGCGACCGCGTCGGGTTTGACGATCGAAAACGTACGTTCCACAGCCATTGCCTTGGTCCCCGGTGAATGTTGCTGAATAACTCAAAAGTATAGCATGATTGACCGTACTTCCACATGAAAACAAGGGCTTAAGCACATGTATCGCACCCTCAAACTTGAAATTCGCGGCGCCATCGCCACGGTGACGCTGAACCGCCCCGACACCCGCAATGCCATCGCCACCCCGCAGGACTGCCATGACCTTGCCGCCGCGCTCATGCGCGCGCACGAGGACCGCGACATCAACGCTGTCATCCTCACTGGCGCCGGCAAAAGCTTCTGCGCCGGCGGCGATCTCAAATCCATTCGCGAAGGCACGGGCATCGGCCCACAATCCCCCCCCGACGCGACGCGTGCGAACTATCGCCGCGGCGTGCACGCCGCGATCAGGGCGTTGGCCGAAGTCGAGGTCGCCACCGTCGCCGCGATCAACGGCCACGCCATGGGGCTGGGGCTCGACATCGCCGTCCTCTGCGACATCCGCATCTGCGGACAGTCAACCAAGATGGCCTCCAACTTCGTCAAGGTCGGCATCATCCCAGGCGATGGCGGCGCTTGGATATTGACTAACGCCATCGGCGCCACGCGCGCGGCGGAGCTGGTGCTCACCGGCGACACCATCGACGCGGAGGAAGCCCTGCGCATCGGCCTCGTCACCCGCATCGCGCCCGACGACAAGCTCATGGACGAAGCCCGCGCGATGGCCGAGCGCATCGCCGTGAACCCGCCCCGTGCGCTTCGTCTGGCGAAGCGCCTGCTGCGCGAGGCGCAACACAGCCGCTTGCATGATGTGCTGGAACTCTCCGCAGCGTTCCAGGCGTTGGCGCACGAGACCGGCGACCACAAGGAAGCGGTCGATGCGTTTTCCAATAAGCGCACGCCAAAGTTCACGGGCGGGTGAGATGATCCGCGTCGGCATCGGCGGCTGGTCGTACGAGCCGTGGCGCGAAACGTTCTATCCCACGGACGTGCCTGCCACGAAAGAGCTCGAATACGCCAGCCGCCAGGTCACCGCCATCGAGATCAACGCCACCTTCTACCGCACGCAAAGCGCGGCCTCGTTCAAGAAATGGGCCGCCGCGACGCCGGACGATTTCATGTTCTCCGTGAAAGCGCCGCGCGCGGCGGTGCAGCGCAAGGATTTGCGTGAGGCGGCGCAGTCGATCGAATGGTTCTTCAATAGCGGGGTCGGCGAGCTTGGCGGCAAGCTCGGGCCGATCTTCTGGCAAATGGCGCCGTACAAGAAGTACGACGCCGCCGAGATGGGCGCCTATTTCGATCTGCTGCCGGAGAAACTCGGCAAGCTCACGCTGCGTCACGCCATCGAAGTGCGCCATGAGAGTTTCGCGTGCGCTGAATTCATGGACTTGGCGCGCGCGCGAAACATCGCGATTGTGACAGTAGAGTCGGAGAAGCATCCGCTGATTGTCGAGCCCACCGCCGATTTCGCGTATGCGCGGCTGGAATTGACGCAGGCCGACGAACCCACGGGCTATCCCAAGCCTGCCCTGAAGAAATGGCTGAAAACAGCGCGCGGCTGGGAGAAATCCGGCGATGTGTTCTTGTACTTCATCTCCGGCGCCAAGGAGCGCAACCCGGCGGCGGCGAAGGCGATGCTGGAATTGGTGAAGGGGTGAGCGGTCACCCACCCATCCCCGGACGAATGCGCAGCATTCGGTCCGGGGCTCATAATCACGAACCGATCGCGGTCTTGGGTCCCGGACTTGCGCTTCGCGCAATCCGGGAATGGGTGGTGAGTTCTATCCCCCTCCCGCCGCCGCAATGTACGCATCGATCTGCCGTTCCAGCACCGGGAGCGTGACGCCCCCGCTTCCCAGCAACGCATCGTGAAACGCGCGAATGTCGAAGCGTTCGCCCAGCGCCGTTTCCGCGCGCTGGCGCAATGCAATGATCCGCATCTCGCCGGTTTTGTACGCGAGCGCCTGGCCTGGCCAAGCGATGTAACGGTCGATCTCGGTGCGCACTTCGTGGGTTGAGAGCGCGGTGTTTGCGGCCATGAAATCGAGCGCGCGCTGGCGCGGCCAGCCCATCGAGTGCATGCCAGTGTCCACCACCAGCCGGCAGGCGCGCCACATCTCGTAGGTCAGGCGGCCAAAACGTTGATACGGCGTGTGATAAACGCCCATCTCTTCGCCGAGCTTCTCGGAATAAAGCCCCCAGCCTTCGCCGAACGCATGCGGATAGAAATTTTGCCGGAACCGCGGCAGCCCAGTGAGTTCGCGCGCGAGCGCGCCTTGCGTGTGGTGACCGGGCGCTGCCTCGTGCAACGTCAGTGACGGCAACACGTAGAGCGGGCGGTTCTGCAGCGCGTAAGTGTTGACCCAGTACTCGCCCGCGCCGCCCGCGGGGCCGGGATTGTAGCGACCGCCTGTATAGTTTGGCGCGAGCGCGGCGGGGACCGGCCGCACGGTGTAGGGCGTGCGCGGGATGTTGCCGAAGAAGCGCGGCATCTGGCCGTCAATCTCACGTGTGATCCAGGCGGCCTCGCGCAAGAGCTGCTCGGGCGTGGTGGCGTAGAATTGCGGATCGGTGCGCAGGAAGGTCAGGAATTCCGCGAACGAGCCTTGAAAGCCCACTTCGCGCACGATCGCCTCCATCTCGGCGCGGATGCGCGCGACTTCCGCAAGGCCGGTGCGGTGAATGACTTGCGGCGTGGCGTCAGGCAGCGTCGTGTAATAGCGCACCAGATCGGCGTAATAAGCGCGCCCGTTGGGCAACGCCGATGCAGCGACGGTGCGGCGCGCGCGCGGCGCGTATTCGGTTTCGAAGAAGGTGCGAAACTCCTCGAACGCCGGCATGACCGCGTTCGCGATAGCGGCGCGGCCGGCGGCGTGCAGGTCCGCGCGCTCGCTCTCCGGCACGACGGTTGGGAAATCCGCGAACGGCGCCCAAAGCGGGGTATCCTCCGGCCGCGTAAAGCGCATGCCCGCCACCACCTGACCGACGCCGCCAACGATCTCCGCCGGCAATGTGAAACCATCGCGCACCCCTATGCGCATATTGGCGATGTGCTCGCGGAAATAGCGCGGCACGTCGTTGAGCCGGGCGATGTAGGTTTCGTAGTCGTGAGTTGTGCGCGGGCTGTGCGCGTTATGGAGCTGCAGGATTTCGGTATGAAAGCCGCTGTCGCTGTTGAGCGGCAGGCGCCATTCCCGATACGGCGCGAAGCGCACTCGCTCGCCGACCATAAAGCTGAACAGATCGGCGCTGACCTGCTCCTGCGCGCTCAACGCGCCACGATCGATCGCGGCCAAGCGAGTGAGCAGCGCGCGGTCTCCCTCAAGCTGGCGCGCATAGGCATCCGGCGTCACCGAAGCGAGGCGATTGTCATAATCGTACACGCCTTCGTAGGTGGCGGTGAGCGGCTGCTCACGATAAACGAAGGCGCGCTCGTCCTCGAGCAGTTGCGAGAGATCCTGGGAAGCAGTCTGGCCCAAAGCCGGCGTAACCATGCCAACGAATACCGCCAGTAGAATGGGAAATACCTTCATCTTGGCGGCTCCTTCGGCACAAGGTCGGCGACCGCACCATATACGCCAACAAACGCCTGCGCCCCCACGGAACCGTCCCAGCCGACGAGGCTTACTCCCTGTCTTTCGCCAAAAAACAGTGGAGCATTGCATTCATCAATGTAGACCTGAACGAGGCGCTGTCGTCCCTTCGCATCACGAGCTTCCGACTTTACATTCTCACTTTCGGTCGATTTTTTGGACCAACAGACCAGGACGCAATGCGCGTGGCGAAGCGCCTGCTCAATGGTCGCTTCCCACGGTGCGGCAGGTGGGATGTCCTTGTCCCACCATACGCGCATGCCTGCTTGCCTCAGACCATTTACCAATAGTTCAACTATTGGCTCATCCTCACGCTTGTACGAGATGAACACATCAATGGGCGTGTCTCGTGATGGCACGCTGGACTTTCGAGCCGCCGACGTTTCAGGTTTCATTTCGAGCGTGAAAAGACGCGTGGAAGGGGGGGGGCCAACCAGCACGTTCTGCGATGGAGCGTCCGTCGATGAAAACGCCGAACGCAGCAACAGCATCGCCGCGTACAGCACCACCACCACCACAAGCCAGCGTAAGGTCTCCAGCGGCAGCGACTTCACCACGAAAGCAGCGAGCAGCACGGCAGGTATGCCCCCGAGCGCGATGCCCAGCACGACGCGCAGATCGATGCGATCGGAACGCACAAAGCGCAGACTCGAGATCGGCATCAGGAATGCGCACGAACCCATCATGATTGGGAACGCGGCAGCCGGATTGAGCCCCAGCAGCGAAAGCACGATCAGCGACGGCGCATAAAGCCCGATGCCGAACATCATCAACACACCCATGACGAAATGCGCGCCCACGGCGGCCGCAAACAAAGTTGGCGGCAGCGTCAAGGCATCGCCCCCGGGCGGCAGCCAGTTGAGGTTCTTGGCCGCGAACAGCAGCGCCGCGATTAGCAGCGCCGCGCCGACAATGCCTTGCACCAGGCGCACCGGCGAACGCTGCACGATCGGCGCGCCGATGAAGGCGCCCGCCACCGCTGCAACAATACACGAAAGCAGCAGGACGGGATCGACCTGCACAAGCGTGATGAACACGAGCGCCTGCACCACCGTGGGCAGCGCATGGCCGGCGTTCAGGATAGCGGGAAAGTAGGAATCCGGCGCCATCTTGCGCAATTTCATGTAGGCAGTGGTCGGTGCGAAGGAACCGATGCCGAGCGTGTCGAAGAAATTGGTGACTGCGCCGAGGCCAACCGCTTCCGGCTTGGGCGCCAACTCCCCGCGCTTGTGCGCGGTGCGCAGCAGCGTGAAGGTGAACCACGCGGCGATCAGCGATAGCAGCGTCAACAGCCCGCCGACGATCGAAGCGAGCCAAGCCGTCGCTGCACCGATGCTGAGTTTCACCCCTGCCTCCCCGTTCTTTTTGTTCCTTGTGCCTGCTTAGCGCCGTTGCTCGCGTAGCTCCATCGATTTCATGACTGTGTCGCTTGACCACCCATCCCCGGAGTGCGCGAAGCGCAAGTCCGGGGATGGGTGGTGTTGCGGAATGGAGCTTAAGTTACCTGGAACCCGCGCGCGAACACATCCTCGTCATCGATCCAAATCTCATTGCGGCCCGTGGCGATGGCCGAGCCTTCGATCGAAGGAATGATCGCGCGCGCGCCGCCTAGTTCGGCCTCAGCCTCCACACGCCCGACGAACCGGCTGCCGATATAGCTTTCGTGCACGAACGTATCGCCGACGCGCAGTCTTCCCTTGGCGTGAAGGTGCGCCATGCGCGCCGAGGTGCCGGTCCCGCACGGGCTGCGGTCAATGGCTTTCTCGCCGTAAAACACTGCGTTGCGCCCGTGCGCGCCCTCGCCTTTGGGCGCGTCGGCCCAGAGCACATGGGAGACGCCCTCGATGCTCGGATCGATGGGATGCACAGGCTCGCATTTCTCGCGCACGAGCCTCCGGACAACCGGCGAGAGCGAAAGAATGCCCGCCGCCCCCAGCGCGTCGAGCCCACGATAGGCGCCTTGCGGCTCAACAATCGCGTAGAAATTGCCGCCATAGGCGACATCGACGCGGAGCGGGCCGAACCCTGGAACGTCGATGGCGAGGTTCTCCGCCGCGAGATAAGACGTGACATTGCGAATGCGGACGCTGCGCACGCGCGGGCCTTCTTGCACATACGAAAGCTCGATCAAACCGGCGGGGACTTCCGCGACGAAGCGGCCGGGCGTGCGCGGCTCGATCAACCCCTCTTCCAAGCCGAACGTGACAATGCCGATGGTTCCATGCCCGCACATCGGCAGGCAGCCGCTGGTTTCGATGAAGAGTACGCCGATATCCGCTTCGGGATTGGTCGGCGGGTAGAGAAGGCCCCCGCTCATCATGTCGTGACCGCGCGGCTCGAAGCAGAGCCCGGTGCGGATCCAATCGTAGCGCGCCAGAAGATCCTGGCGTTTCTCGCTCATGGTCGCGCCGCGAAGTTCCGGCGCGCCTTCAATCACGAGCCGCACGGGATTGCCGGCGGTGTGGCCGTCGATGCAGCGGAAGGTATGGCGGGTCATCAGCCTAGCTTGGGTCGGCTCGCGGCGGCCCGCTCCACCAGCGCGCTCACTTCGGCGCGGCGGGCGCCGGTGAGAGGATAGCGCGGCGGGCGCACGCGTTCGCTGCCACGGCCCATGATTTGCTCTGCAAGCTTGATCGACTGCACCAGGTCGTGCTCGGCGTCCAAGTGCAACAGGGGCATGAACCAGCGATAGATCGCGAGCGCGGTAGCGAGGTCGCCGCGTTGAGCTGCTGCATAGAGCGCTAACGATTCCTTCGGGAACGCGTTGGTGAGCCCCGACACCCAGCCGCGCGCGCCCAGCAGCAACCCTTCCAACGCCACATCGTCCAGCCCCGCAAATAGAAGGTAGCGATCCCCCAGCGCGTTGAGGAGATCGGTGAAGCGGCGCGTGTCAGGCGCGCTCTCTTTCAGGCAGACGATGTTGTCTTGGTCCGAAAGCTTCTTCAACGCCTCGACGCCGATGCTGACGCGATAAGCGGGCGGGTTGTTGTACAACATAACCGGCAGGCTCGTCGCCTGCGCCACCGCCCGGAAGTGGGACACCAATTCGTCCTCGGTCGGCACATAGACCATCGCCGGCAGCACCATGAGGCCGTCTGCGCCGAGCTTTTCGGCGTCGCGCGCGAACGCCGCCGCGCGCTTGGTGTCCAGTTCCGAGACGCCGGCGATGATAGGAACGCGCCCAGCCACGGCTTCCACCGCCGCCTTCAACACCGCGCGCTTCTCATCGGCCTCCAGCGAATTGTTCTCCCCCACCGTGCCCATGATGATCAGCCCGTGCACGCCTTCGCGCACCAGCTTGTCCTGGACCTTCTGGGTAGCGCCGATGTCCACCGACAGGTCGGCCGCGAATTGCGTCGTTGCCGCGGGAAACACGCCGGCCCAATCAACTTGCATCCAATACCTCGCTTGCCAAGGCGGCGAACCTATACGATCCATCGCCGCGATGAAATCCATTCTCGTGATCGGCGGCGGGTTCGTTGGCGCGGCCTCGGCGCTCAGGCTGCAACAAGCCGGCGTGCAGACGGCGCTGATCGATCCGGGCGACATGCGCCGCGCCGCGTCCTGGGGCAATGCGGGGCATCTGGGGCTGGAACAGGTGACGCCATGGTCGGCCTGGGAGAACGTGTTGCGGGCGCCGCGATCCAGTTTCGCGTTCGGTGGCCCGCTGGACTTCCGCTGGCGCGA
>DPWD01000321.1 GCA_003526465.1 Hyphomonadaceae bacterium | reverse complement strand
CAATTAATGAGTTTTGACCCTAACGCCTTGTGGCGCCGCTACGCCGATTCCACGCCGCCGATCTCGTTGCTGGCGCCGGCCTTCAACGAAGCGACAAGCGTAGTGCAAAGCGCGCGTTCGCTGCTGTCGCTGCGCTACCCCAGCTTTGAAGTGATTGTCATCAACGATGGATCGCAGGACGCCACGCTGGAGGTGCTGATCGAGGCCTTCGGTCTATCGCCGGTCAGCAGAGCCTATGAGGGCGTTATCCCTACCGAATGCGTTCGGGGCCTCTATGCGTCGGACATGCATCCGCGGCTGCTCGTTGTCGATAAGGCCAACGGCGGCAAATCCGACGCGCTCAATGCCGGAATCAATCTGGCGCGCGCGCCCATTGTATGTTCGATCGACGCCGATTCATTGCTTGAGCCGGATGCGCTGTTGCGCGCGGTGCAACCGTTCCTGGAGGACCCCGAGGGCGTGGTCGCCGTGGGCGGCACCGTGCGCGTGGGCAATGGATGCCGCACCGATCACGGCCAAATCGTCAACATTGGCGTGCCGCGCAATCTGTTGGCTTTGTTTCAAACCGTCGAGTATCTGCGCGCGTTCCTGATGGCGCGGCTTGGGTGGAGCCATATTGGCGCGCTGACCATCATTTCCGGCGCTTTCGGCTTGTTTCGGCGCCGCGCTGTGATCGAGGTCGGCGGTTATGCGAGAGCAACCGTGGGGGAGGATATGGAGCTTGTGGTCAAGCTTCACCGCCACTACCGCGATCAGAACAAGCCCTATCGCATCGCCTTCGTGCCTGAGCCGGTGTGTTGGACCGAGGTTCCTGAATCTCTCGCCGTACTGGGCCGCCAGCGCGCGCGCTGGCATCGCGGCGCGCTGGAGACGTTTGCACGCCATGCCGGCATGTTGTTCAACCCGCGCTATGGCCGCGTCGGCTTTTTTGGGATGGGCGCGGTTTTGATCGTGGACATATTTGGCCCCGTCGCCGAATTTGTCGGCTACACGCTTATTCCAGCTTTTTGGGCGCTGGGTCTGCTCGCCTCTGACTATCTGGTCGCCTTCCTCGCTCTGAATATCGCCTTCGGAATCGCGCTCAGCGTCGGCGCTCTGGCGCTGGAAGAAGTCGAATTGCGGCGCGTGTCCAGCGCGCGCGATCTTTTGACCCTTTTGGGCGCCGCGATCGTGGAAAACTTCGGCTATCGGCAGCTCAACACGCTGTGGCGCGTGCGCGGCATCTGCGAATGGGCCTCGGGGGCTCAATCATGGGGGGTGATGACCAGGCGCGGCTTTCACGCGGCGGCGGCGACGGGCGCGTAAAGCACGATCGCCCCGGCCGGTCGCGCCGGAGCGCCCAATGTCTGGAGTCAGCAGGGGTCATACTGCACGGACTGAATTCCGGTTTTGGAGTCTCATGGCGTTTGGGCGAACCAAACTTTCCAGTATCTTGGCGCGGACGCCGGCGTCCGCGCCAAGATACCGAAACTTTCTGTATCCAAGATCAAACATTCCGCGGGCAATACGCAGCGACGCAATTGGCGAGTTGTAGCCGGTGATGGATTGCGCTTTGAATATTTGATTTCCGGTGCGGTCGGCCAATGTCCCCGATGAAGATCAATCTGCGTGATCCGCAGGTGGTTTCGCAATTATCCAATTCCCGGTCGCATCGCATTGCGTGTGCACTGACAGTGAGTTTGGAGGCTCGCGCTTCGCAAATTATCGAGATAAATCAGTGCTCCAAACGCAGTCTGTCCTAGAATGCATTGGATAGACTGGCGGAGAAAAACAATAGTAAAATGAAATATTTAGACCACCGCTTCTGCATTGCCCCCATGATGGATTGGACGAGAAAGTACGTGGCTTCAATAAGTTGCGCGTTTTCGTGTGCGCTCCGTGTGCAGTGAGTATGAAATTGATGTGCATCGAGAAGCACCGAGCGGGCCTCAAAGACATGGGTTATGCCGCTTGCAACACGCGGGTTGCGCGCGACGGAAACCACGCTGATCGCACAATCGGCAAGGGCTCGGAGCTTTCTTGACAGCGCGCCGCAGTGAAAATGTTCGTGACTCAGCCGCGTTTTTTGCGTGCGCTTTTCTTCGCGGCCTTCGGTTTGGCTGCCGCTTTTGCTTCGAGTGAAAGGATGGCGCGGCGAACGTAAGCGTCGAACATCGGCACTGTGAATGCGGTGTCCCCATGGGCAGGGCTGTAGATCATGCCCTTGTTGATTAGCGTCCCGCGGATCGGAGCGGCTGCAGAGACGGAAAGGCCCATCTCCTCGGCGATGTCGCCCGAGCGATGGTTGCCGGGGCCCAGAGCCGCCATGGCGCACACATAGTCCTGTTCGCGTTGGGTCATGCGGTGCATGCGCGATTTGAAGAAGTTCTTGTCGAGACGGGCGATTGCGGCCTTGGAAACCTGGGGAATGATGGAAGCCGGGATGATCCGGCCGGGCGCGGCATTCCAGGCCTGAAAACCCCATTCCTGCAGGAAGAACGGATACCCTTCGGTGATCTTCACCACTTTAGTGAGCGCGGCGGTCTCCCATTTGGCGCCTGCCGCTTCAACCGGCTCGCGAAGCGCCTCGGCCGAAGCTGCTTTGGTCAGCGCTCCGACTTCCGGATACTCGAACAGACGCTCAGCGTAGGACTTGGCCTCGGTGGCCAGGGTTGCCAATTGGGGAAGGCCGGCGCCGAATACGGTCAGCGGCAGGTTCTTCTGAGCCACTTCATGGAGAGCCACGATGAGTGCGCTCAATTCGTCGGAGGTGAGGTATTGGACCTCGTCGATCAGGAGGGCGACCGCGCTTTTGGCCGCCTTGGCGGCTTGCGCCGTGAGCACCAGCAGATCGGTCAGGTCGGTGCTGAGGTCGCCGGAATCGGCAACGCCTGGTGTCGGTTCGACGCTGATTTCGGCATCGCCGACCTTGACCTTGAACATGCTGATAAAGTTTCTGAGCGCGCCTAGCGCCTCGTTCACCTGCGCCTTGACCTTGGCGGCACGATCGATCTGCAGCACGAGCTTGCGGATTTGAGGCACAAGCTTTTCCAGGAACTTCTTGTTTTCGGGCGCCTCGATCTTGGCGGTCCGCAATCCTTCCTCTTCGGCAATGTTCTGGATTTCATTCAGCAGCACTGTCTTGCCGACACCGCGCAATCCCAGCAGCATTTGGCTGCGGCTGTGCCGCCCGGCGATAATCCGTTGCATGGTGACGCGGGCGCTATTGAGGATGTCTTCGCGGCCCGCCAACTCCGGGGGGCGGGTGCCAGCGCCTGGGCTGAAGGGATTATCGACCGGGTTCATCTATAGGGACCTATGGAGAAGTTACGAAAGTTACGACTGATTCTCGTAACTTGCCAATAGATCGCTATTCTCGCCCCCCCCGTAGTGAACGGAACCAACGGCAACACGCGAACAGCGGCGCGTAGAACACCAGCCCTGTGTTCGACCCCGCGCTAGAAGCGTGTGCCTCAGCTGAAGGGGGTTTCAACCCAGCCATCGCGCGATCGCGTCGAGGATCCGCCCCATGGCAAAGCGGCCGACGAGGCCGCCAACGAGGAACGCTTGTAGCGGCGCCAGCGGATCGGCGAGATGGAGCGCCGCTGTCGCCTGCATGGCCCAGACAGCGCAAAAGAGCGGCGGCGCCCAAAAGAGCGTCGCCAAAGCGAGGCGGTAGAGTGCTTCCAGAAAAAGCGCCGCTAAGCTGAAACAAACAATGACGACGAAAAGACCCATGTCGCGCACCCGAAAGAAAATCGCGGGCGCTGCGTTCTTATCTGGTTGGCGTTCGCCACCGGTCCCTCAGCGGGAGTGAATCGCAACTTGCGCCGCGGCGCAAGCCCCTAGCGATCGAGCCCCAGTTTGAGCGAGCGTGTCACGTCGCGCGAGCGTTCGAGCGAGCGTTGCATTTCCTGCATGCGCGCGCGCATCAAAGATTTGCGGATGTCGAGATGAAGCTCCATGGCTTTCAAGGCGTCGCGCCAGCCTGGCTCGAATTCAAAGATGTTGCGCTCGACCTCATGGGCAAGCCCCAGGCGCTTCAGTTCCTGAGCCCGGGTCTTGAGCGCGTTCTCCACTTCGGGCGAGCGGTCGGGCGCGCGCAGCCGGACCAGGCGCACGCGGTTTTCCTCGTCGAGCTGGCCGGCGATCCAATGATCGAGCCGGGAGGGCCCATGGGTGCGCGCTTCCCGCTCCAGCGAGCGGCGGAGGTCGTCGCGGCCGCGTTCACCCAGACGCTCGGTGGCCGCGTCGCGGGCGGCCGAGCGGAAACCATGGGAGACAAACTCGCGCGGGATGATGAGGTCGCGCCCGTCATGGCGCTTGCCGCGTAGAACGATGTGGGTGTGGGGGTTGTCGGTGTCCCAATGATCGACCGCAATCCAGTCGAGTTCGCCGCCCAAGGACTGTTCGGCGCGTTCCATCACTTCGCGGGTGTAGTCCTTGAGGTCATGGATACGGGCGCCGTTCTCGGCTGACAGAATGAGCCGGAAATGGCGGCGATCCTCGCGCGCCCAATCCGCTGCACGCTCGGCCCCGTCTACGCTGTCCTCAAAGGCGTCGTAGAATACGTCGCGGCCGCGGTCGCGAGCACGCTTGTCGGCGATCTCGTGGTCGGGCTCATCGACCTCGTGTTCGAGCCCGTGTTCGCGTGTGGCGGCGTCGCGGGCGACGTAGCGGACGTGGGCCTTCAAGGCGCCGGCGCCGCCGCC
>DPWD01000385.1 GCA_003526465.1 Hyphomonadaceae bacterium | reverse complement strand
CGCCAATTTCGCAATGGTCCCCTCAAGGGGAGAAGGGGCGCAGCCCCCATCTCGCCCTAATACACCCGCTTCTTCGGCGGGATTGGCTCCACGTCGTTCGTCATCGTGTTCGAATGCACGGGCCGAAAATCGATGCGCACCGCGCCGGTCTCCGCATCCAGCCACGCCAGCGTGTGCTTCATCCAGTTTGCGTCGTCGCGATCGGGGAAATCTTCGCGGGCATGAGCGCCGCGCGACTCGGTGCGGTTGGCGGCGCCGCCGACCGTGACCACCGCTTGCGCCATCAGATTGTCGAACTCCAGCGTCTCGACCAAATCGGTGTTCCAGATCAGCGAGCGGTCGGTGACCGACACATCCGGCGCCTGCGTCCAGATCGCCGCCATGCGCGCGACGCCTTCGTTCAGCACTTCCCCGGTGCGATAGACCGCGCAAGTGTCCTGCATGGCGCGCTGCATCTTCTCGCGCAGCTTCGCGGTGGGCGTGGCGCCGGCGGCATTGCGGAAGCGATCGAAGCGCGCGAGGTGATCCTCGCCCGCGTTTTTCGGCAGCGAAGCTTGCGAGGCGTTCGCCTTCAGCGTCTCGCCGCAACGCAGACCGACAGCGCGCCCAAACACCACGAGATCGATCAGCGAATTCGAGCCCAAGCGATTAGCCCCGTGCACCGAAACGCACGCCGCCTCGCCCACCGCCATCAGGCCGGGCACGACGCAATCGGGATCTCCGTTCGCCTTGGTCAGCGCCTCGCCATGATAATTCGTGGGGATGCCGCCCATATTGTAGTGCACCGTGGGCAGCACTGGGATCGGCTGGCGCGTGACATCGACGCCGGCGAAAATCTTGGCGCTTTCGGAAATGCCGGGCAGCCGCTCATGCAGAATCTTCGGATCGAGATGGTCCAGATGGAGGAAGATGTGATCCTTGTTCGGCCCGACGCCGCGGCCTTCGCGGATTTCCAGCGTCATGGCGCGCGAAACCATGTCGCGGGGGGCGAGATCCTTCACTGTCGGCGCGTAGCGCTCCATGAAACGCTCGCCGTTGGCATTGGTAAGATAGCCGCCCTCTCCGCGCGCGCCTTCGGTGATCAGGCATCCGGCGGGGAAAATGCCGGTGGGATGGAATTGCACGAATTCCATGTCCTGCAGCGGCAGCCCTGCGCGCAGCACCATGGCGTTGCCGTCGCCCGTGCAAGTGTGGGCTGAGGTGCAGGAATAATAAGCGCGCCCATAGCCGCCAGTGGCGAGCACCACCTTTTGTGCGCGGAAGCGGTGCAGCGTGCCGTCATCCAGCTTCCACGCGGTGACGCCGCGGCAGGCGCCGTCCTCCATGATCAGATCCAGCGCGAAATACTCGATGAAGAACTCGACGCTGTGGCGCAGCGATTGCCCATACATGGTGTGCAGCATGGCGTGGCCGGTGCGGTCGGCGGCCGCACAAGTGCGTTGCACCGGCGCTTCGCCATAGTTTCGCGTCATGCCGCCGAAGGCGCGCTGATAAATCTTGCCTTCCTCGGTGCGCGAGAACGGCACGCCCCAATGCTCCAGCTCGTACACCGCGGCGGGCGCGTTCTTGGTGAGATATTCGATCGCGTCCTGATCGCCCAGCCAGTCCGAACCTTTCACGGTATCGAACATGTGCCACTTCCAGTCGTCCTCGCCCATATTGCCGAGCGCCGCGGAAATGCCGCCCTGCGCGGCCACCGTGTGCGAGCGGGTCGGGAACACCTTGGTGACGCACGCCGTCTTCAACCCCGCTTGCGCGCATCCCAAAGCGGCGCGCAAGCCCGAACCGCCAGCGCCGACAACAACGACGTCGTAGGTATGGTCGATCCAGGAATAGGCGGGCAAGTCAGACTCCGAAATTCACAGCCAGCACGGCGAAGATCGCGCCCGCGCCGAGCGCCAGCGGCACGAGCGCATTCAGCACCAGCAGCAGCACTTTGGTTGTTGGCTTGGCGATGTAATCGAGCACCACTTCCTGCATGCCAAGTTGCATATGGTAAAGCCCGAGCACGAGCAGAAGGATGGTCGCCACCGCATTGACCGGATGGGAGAGAAAATCGATCGCCGCGGCGTATTCGCCACCCCGCAGCGAAAGCGCGGCGGCGATCACGAACCAGGGACCGAGAGCCAAGAGCGCGATCGCGGTGAAGCGCTGGGCGATGAAATGGCCAGAGCCTTCGCCAGCGGCGCCGCGAGAACGGGAGGTCATCGAGTCAAGCTCCGAAGGTCGCGAGCGCCCACACGCCGAAGGGTGCTGCGAGGGCGAACAGGATGGCGAACCAAGCGCTCGAATCGGCGTCGGAAGGATTGAGGCCGCGGCCAAAATCGAACACCAGATGCCGCACCCCGTTCGCCAAGTGGTAGGCAAACGCGGCGACCGCGAGATACAACCCCGCTTGCCCCGAGGGTGAAGCGAGAAACGCCTGCACGGGCGCATACATTTCCGGCCCGCCCGCCACCGCCATCAGCCACAGCGCCAGCAGGATCGCCGCGCCGTAGAGCGCAATGCCGGTCAGGCGGTGCAGGATCGAGCTGGCCATGGTGATGTGCCAGCGCCAGACCTGCAGATGTGGGGATAATGGTCGTTCTCGCGGGCGTGTAGCGCCAGCCATGCGCGCCTCTCGGGGTCAGCAAATCAGCGCGGCGGACATTAGGCGGGACGGCGGGGGTGTCAATTCGAGGGGTCCCTTATTGGCCGGGGCAGGCGGCGGATCACCAGAACACCATTCTACTCCTTTTTGTCGCCAGCGCCGGGGGGAACCTGCTGTTGTTCGGTACTAGCCGCTTCGTTTTGTGTGCGTGTAGCGCCCGGAACAGTGAAATCGGGCACATCCGTTTCATTCACGGTCTTGGCATGGCGAAGTAATTCCAACGCGTCATTCACGGCAACAGCCAATGCGGCGGCGTCATTGCGCAGACTCACGACCAGCGATCTGTCCTCATCATCGGAGAATTCCGCCAAGTCTATCGGAGTGGGCTCAACCCGCGGAACATCGGGTATCGTTGGCAGCGACATCCGCGCCGCGAGACTGCGCAAGTCCGCTGAGGCCAAGTCCGCAAAATAATCCTGCTCGCGAATTCGTGATTCGTCGCTGCCCCTGATGAAATTCGCCAGTGTAGAAATCGGCAAAGCGATAATTGAACGCACCGCGGACTGCGGCCTTTGCATCATGAGCCTCCGCTTGTCGCCGTAATTGTCCAACACGTGTTGGAATCTCTCGCTTGTCCAGACCGGAAGCACGTCTTGTATGTACCTACCGGTATCGGCGGTGGCTTCGCGCGTACGGTCGGCGTGCGCCAGGAGGTCGTCAAGGGCATTGCTAAATCTCTGGGCCGCGCTTGCAGCAACCGACTTCGACGCGTTGCCATCGTCACCACCAGCACGAATGACTTGATTGAGCCGCTCTTGATCCCCCTTTTCCAACCTCTGCCTGAGCACCTCGACGTGGCGGCCGAGCACGGCTTGCTGCGCAAATAGCCGCTGGTGCAGGGCGTCCATCTGTACAGCCCGGCCATTTACCCAGTTGAGTCCCCTGGCAGATACTCGATCGAGGGCGTCGAACTCCGGACGATCCAGCGTTCCCTCGACGAGGATTGGCAGCAGGGCGATGCCTCCCCATGCCGCCGCCGTGCTCTCCGCAACTGCCTGACCTCCAATCGCGCCGCCAAGCGCGCCAAGGCTGGACACGCCGCTGTAGGCGTAGCGGCGACTCAAGTACGGGTCTGCCCGCTCGACGAGCGAAGAATAACAGTAGTTGACGTCCCGCAAGACTTCGTTGAGCGACAATGGCGCCCGATCAAGAGCCGCAGACTGCGACGCGGATTCCGCACGGCAGAGGATCGGAGGACCCACATTGGACCCCCGGAAGAAGCCGTCCCAAATGCCCGGACGCTGTGCCCTGATCCGCTCAGCCCTTGCTGCCTCCTCAGCGTCCCGCTGGGCTTCCACACCCTTCAGTCGTCGCACGTGCGTGGCCAGCGCTTGTTCGCTCTCAACTTGCTCGCGCATCGCCTCCGCCAAGCGCGCTGTTCTGGATGCCCGTGTTTGTGCAAGTTCAATCTGGTCTTCGGTCACGTCAGTGGGTGAGGCCGTTGCCGTGTCTCCCCCCGTCTGCGCCGCCGCCTCCGCAGCCAGCCCTGTCCCCGCCGCTAGCGCCAGCACGGATGCGGCAATACCTTTTCGCCAATCATGCGCCATAGAACCCTCCCATGCCCAAACCAGGGGAATTTATCGTGCGGTAGTGCGATGACGACAACGCGCTTCGCCCCACGGTTGAGTCGAGTTTGGCCAGGCCATGCGTACGCCGACGCAACCCATCGCATGGCTGTTGACCGGACCGAGCCAGCGCACGAGGTGTGGCAAGAATACGCATCGGAGAGCACCTCGTAATGCGCCTAGCCATCGCGGCCCCCGCCGCCTTCGTTCTCGCCGCCCTCTTTTTCGCCGCGCCGCCAGCCGCGGCGCAACCGCGCGCGGATGCGCGCCTCAATTCTTTGCTGGTCGAGTACGAGCAGTTCGACCGCGGCGTCGACCCAATCACTTCCGGCTTTGAGGGCGG
>DPWD01000066.1 GCA_003526465.1 Hyphomonadaceae bacterium | reverse complement strand
CGCCAGCGCCTCGGTCACCGCCTCGCGCAGGCCATGGATGCGCGGCCCCTCGACCTGGCGTTCCTCGGGACTCATCTTGCCCAGCGTCTTCAGCAACTGGGTGATCCGGCCCTGCTTACCCAGCGCATCGACGCGCACCGTCTCCAACGCGTCCAGCGCGGGCGCGGCGGCGATGGCGGTAAGCATGGTGGCGGCGGCGGCGGCTTTGATCATGTGCATGGGTGTTTTCCCCTTTCCCTCGCCGGCTTCACTCCCCGGCGCTCGCGGCTAAAATACGGCGCGACATAGGCTTTTTGCCAATCTCACGCGGCTGTGACGGTTACCTAGGCCGAATCGGGTACACTTCCATTCCATTCCCGAAAAGGCCCCGACCAACCCGCAATGCGGTTCACCGACGATTTCCTGCGCCAAGTGCGAGACCGCGTGTCGATCGCCGACTACGCCGGACGGCGGCTGACCTGGGACAAGCGTAAGACCCGGCCCTCGGCAGGCGATTACTGGGCCTGCTGCCCATTCCACCAGGAAAAAAGCGCCTCCTTCCACGTGCTCGACGCCAAGGGCATCTTCAATTGCTTCGGCTGCGGGGAAAAAGGCGATCTGTTCGGGTTAGCGATGCGCCTGGAAGGGCTCTCGTTTCCCGAAGCGGTGACGCAGATGGCCGAGCGCGCAGGCATGGCCCTGCCCAAGGACGAGTACGAGAACAGAGAAGAAAACGACCAGCGCAAGCGGTTGCAACAAGCGGCAGCGCGCGCCGCGCAATTCTACCGCGACGCGCTGCGCTCCTCGGGCGGGGCGGAGGCGCGCAAGTATCTGCAGCAGCGCGGGCTTGGCCCGGACGAATGGGAGCGCTTTGGCATCGGGCTCGCGCCTGACGAATGGACCTGGGTGCTCGACAGGCTCAAGGGCGAGGGCTTCACGCTTGAGGAAATCGTCGCGGCCGGCCTTGCGCGCGAGGGCGAAGAAGGCCGCCGCGCCATCGACACTTTCCGCAACCGCATCACTTTCGAAATCGGCGATCCCAGCGGTAAAATCATCGCTTTCGGCGCGCGCGCCTTGGCCAAGGACGCAAAAGCCAAATACATCAACTCGCCTGAGACCGCGCTCTATTCCAAGAGCCGCGTGCTCTATCGCCTGAAGCAGGCGCGCGAATTGCTGGCGAAAACCAAAGCACCCGGCTTGGTGGTTGGCGAAGGCTATCTCGATGTGATCGCCTTCGAGCGCGCCGGCATCGCAGCCGTTGCGCCGTGCGGGACGGCGCTGACCGAAGAGCAGATGCAGCTGCTGTGGCGATCCGGCGGCGAGCCGGTGTTCTGCTTCGACGGCGACGCGGCCGGCGCCGAATCCCAACTCGGCGGCGCCGGCCCTGACCCCGACTGGGAAACGCTAGCGTGGCTCCGCCGCGTCACCGAAGCACGCATCGCCGATCTCAAGGGAGACGACAGCACCGCACAGCTGACGCGCGAAGCGCTCCGCCGCGAAATCCGCAGCGGCCCGCCACACCCGTTCTGGGAGCGGCGCCTATCGGCGCCATGGACTCTCTGATCGGCGAGAGAACACCTCGCCGCCCCCAAAAAAGAAGAGCGGTTCTTTCGAACCGCTCAAAGAGTCCTCGAGGGAGGAACGTTTGGCTTAGCGCGCCTCTCGGCGGCTGGGCCGCGAAATCAGAACTCCGTGCGCAATGTCAGCATGAACGTCCTCGGCGCGCCGATCGAATAGGTTGGCGCGCTGCCGTTGCGCGTCTGATTGCCCGCCACGCCCGGATCGGTATCGGTGATTGTCACCGCATTGGTCTGCGAGCTGATGCTTCCCAGATAGCGCTCGTCCAAAATGTTCGTGACGTTCAGCTGCAGATAGCTGTTGTCCAGGCCGATCATGTTCAATCCCAGGCGCGCATCGAAATCCGACACGGTGTAGGCAGGAGAGACTTCGTCGTTAACGTCCGTGGAATAGCGGCGGCCGACAAACTTGCTCTGCAGCCCCACTGACAGCCATTCGGTAATATCCCAGTCCGCACGCATCGAGAGGGTTGATTTCGGCGTCTCGACCAATTCGGCGCCTGATGTGAGCAGCACATTGGTTGGGCTTGACCCGAGCGGCGTGTTGGCCAGCACTTCGCTGCGCGTGTACGAAGCCGACCCGTACAATGTGAAGCCATCGAACAGCTCAAAGCCGATTTGGGCGTCAATCCCGCTCATGTCGACCGCGCCGATATTGCGGTCAACGAATGCGCCGATGTCCTGGTCGAAAGATGACACGATGCGGTTCTGGTAGTCGGTCTGCCAGAGCGCCGCCGCGGCGATGACATTGCCCGACTGATAGCGCAACCCGATGTCGTAGGCGTCAGTGGTCTCCGGCTGCGCGCTGGTGAACAGGATGGATGTCGGTGTGGCGCCGCGCGCGACGGTGTAGACATTGTCGGTGCGCGGGGCCGACAACCCTTGCGCGTAACTCGCATAAAGGGTGGCGTTCTCGCTCAGCCGCCAGCTCAGCCCGACATTGGGCAGAAGGTCGTCGAACTCAAGCGTCGCTGCGAACGGCGGCAGGTATTGGGTGGCGCCGGTTGATGCGAATTGCACGTTGCCATTGGCCAACACCGCGGACGGCGTTTCGTGCGTGCAGCGCACGTTGCTGCTGGCGTTCTGGCTATAGCATTGCTGGTCGAGTTCGCGCTCGAAGTACGGCGCCCGCAAGCCGGCCACGAATGTAAACGCATCGTCGAAGAACATGCCGCGATACTCCGCCGCGACCTGATTCAGGTTGGCGTGGGAGTGGCGCTGGCGCCCGCGCAGATTGCCGGCGCCGGCAACCCCTTCGACACGGCGCCCATAACCGTCCTTGCCGCCGAACGCGTCCTCGGGATTGCCGTTGATGTCGAGGAAACCGAAATCGCCGGTCTGGCGATGGCTTGCGTAGTCGCCGGTATATGCAAAGCGCAGGCGGTGCTGGTCGTTCAGGTCCCAGATCAACGAGGACGTGACGCCCCAGCGGCGGGTGTTGGTGGTGTTGGGGGTGTAGAGCGAAACCGTGTCGAGCACGTCGCCATCGCCGTTGAGATCGACGCCCGGAAAGGTCCCGAGATCGAGCCGGTCGTCACCCTCCGAGACAGCAGTGAAGCCGCCGCCATTGGCCAGTACATATTGGAACGATGGATCGATGGTGAGACGAAGGTTGTCGGTAAGGCCGTAGCTGAACTGCCCGCGGATGTTGCCGGTGTTCGACGGGTTGATGCGCAGATTGTGATAGTTGGTGCAGGTGGTGTTTGTGACCGTTTGGCCGGCGGAGTTCACAATCGTCGATAGGTTTGCCTCGTTCTCCGCGACGCCGTTGACCCCAGTGGGGCGCAGGCAGGAAATATCGTTCTCAAGCCCAGGATTGGCGAGGTAGGTCGCGCGGTTGATGTTCCGGTAGAAATTGTTGCGGTTCTGGTTGTAGTGGACCGCGAACGCCGCGAAATTTCCGTCGCCTGGGAGGTCCTGATAGAGGCGCACATTGTATTGCTGCTTCTCGATTTCTCCGGGCCCCTTCCACTTGTCGTAGTTCGTGTACGAGCCGGCCCAGAATGAGCGCGTCTCCCAGGGGCCGAGCGCGCCGCTGTCGATCACGCCAAGAATGCGGCGGAAATTGTTTTCACCAAACGAAGGCTGCAGCATCACCCCGAATTCGGCGTCCGGGATACGAGTGACGTAATTGACGGTGCCGCCAACGGCGGAGGCGGTCGGGCTGTCGACGTCGGTCGTGCCCATGTTGACGCTCGCGCGCGTGATCAGCTCTGGATCGAGCATCTGGTTGGAGAAAATGGCGTAATTGCCGCTGTCGTTCAGCGGGACGCCGTCGAAAGTCACCGAGACGCGCGCGCCGTCGAAGCCGCGGATGCGCAGATTGCCGCCCGACGAACCATAGGCGTCGTTGTTGGTGAAGTTCACCCCTGGCACAAGATTGACGGTATTCAGGATCGACTGGCCGGCGTTTTGCTGGCCGATGAATTCCTGCGAAATCGAGGCGCGGGATTTCGGCACGGTCTCGGCCAAGATCGCGCCATCGATGCTGCGGCGCGCCGCGGTTACGACAACCTCGTCTTCCTGGACCTGCGAACCCGTCGATTGCGCATACGCTACCCCGCCCAGCGACAAGGCAAACGCGCTCAAAGCAACGCCCGACCACAATTTCTTCGAAAACATGAGAACACCCCCTGCTCACCGCGCCCTCGCGACGCGAGCCGACGGCTCCTAG
>DPWD01000142.1 GCA_003526465.1 Hyphomonadaceae bacterium | reverse complement strand
GCGCGTCCCTAAGCGGCGCGAACGGGCACAGCGCAACATAGCGCGCGATCGCCTCGGCTGCCGCCGGCAGCATAGGCACGACGCGCTCCTTGCCGCCCTTGCCGCGTACGCGCAGCGCCTCGGGTAGGGGATGATCGGCGCCGGTGAGCGCCAGCGCTTCCGAGATGCGCATCCCTGAAGCGTAAATGAGCGTTATCAACGCGGCGTCACGCGCGCCGATCCACGCTTCNNGCGCCGCTTGCTGCGAGACCGGGCGCGGCAAGGTGCGCTTGAGCTTCGGGCCGCGCACCAGGGAAAGCCGCGCATTGATCAGTCCATGCCGGCGTTCAAGGTAGCGATAGAAGCTGCGAATAGCAGCGAGCGCCCGCGACACCGAGCGGTCGGCGAGCGCGCCGGGGCCCTGGCGGCGGAATGCCAGATAGGCGCGCAGATCGCGCGGTTCGAGCCGCGCGAGGTCGGCCGCGCCGGCTTCGTGGCCGAGGTGATCGGTCAGGAATCCCAGCAACGCCGCCACATCGCGCTCATAGGCTTCCAGCGAGTTGGCGGCGAAGCGGCGCTCGTCGCGCAGATGCGCGATCCATTGCGCAAGCAAGGCAGGGGCGTTCATGACGGCGATAATAGGCCGACGAATCGTTGAATTTTCGGTCGTGATGCCCGCGGGGCGATGTGGCGGAGCCAGTATTCGTAATGATAGCGCACGCCGCTATCGCCGAGCGTGTACTTGGGTCTATGCGCTCGGCCTGGCTGGTCAAGCAGATCCTCCGGCAATTGCCACGGGCTAACCTCGGTGGCGCGCGCCGCGGCGAGTTCCCGGGTGAACGCGGCGCGGGCGCGGAGGTTCAAATCGAGACCGAGTTCGGCCTTCACGTAAAACCCGTTCTCCAGGCGCGAGGCGAGCGCCAGCACGAAGCCGCTGGTGTTCCATCTTCCTGTCGGCTCGGAGCGCCTCGGATTGGCCGCGACGTAGCCGGGATTGCCGCGGCAGAGCACGTACAGCGCGGTGGCGCGGTCGCAATCGGGTTGCGAGGTGATCCAATCGAGTTCACCGACGCCATCGTCCCAGTTCCAGCGCAGCGCGATCTCGTGCCAATCGTCGGGCGCCATTTGCTTGATCAGGTCGAGCACGCAATCGGCTTCGACATCGATCGCGGTTTGAGCGCACTCCCAATAGCGGGATGCGCGCACCCTTTGCGCGTGCTCTTGGGCCCGGTAGGGGATGAGTTCGGCTATGAGCTGCTCGCGCGCCTCCAACAGCAGCACCTTGAACTCGGGCTCGTGGCGCCATTGCGTCAGCGCGAACTGGAAGCGCTCGTTGGGTTCGAAACAGCAAGCATAAGCCGAGCGAACGCGTTTCAGCTCCAGTCCACTCACGCTCTCGAGCCTGGCGGCGCGCAGCCCGAGCACGTGTTCCACCATGGCGCCGAAGTATTTGTGCGATGGCGGCAGGGGCTCATCGGGCAGCGCGTCGCGATAGATTTTGTAGACGCCGGCCAGCAGCTGAGCAGGCGCGCCCATGCCCTCCGGCGCGAACGCGAATAGGTGGTCGTGAGTGCGCCCGGAAAGCGGCCACGGGGCGGGGAGGATGTGTCCCAGCATGGGCTCAGTCTAGGTGCATACGGCTAAGAAACCTTCGCATGCAGAAGGTGAAGAGGCGTTTGCCAAGCCAGGCGCCGGCCACGCTCGGCGGGAATACATTGCGGTTTCTAGCGTGGCGACATAGGGAGCGCCATCATGGATTTTTCAATCGCCGCGCGGCTTAGGAGTTTCGGCTACGCCTTCGCCGGCTTCTCCTTCATGCTGCGCACCCAGCACAATGCTTGGCTGCACCTGCTCGCGAGCCTTGCCGTGGTCGCCGCGGGCTTCGCCCTTAAGGTCAACGCCGACGATTGGCGTTGGCTGATCGCGGCGGTCGCGCTGGTCTGGCTGGCCGAGGCCATAAACACCGCGTTCGAGCATCTGTGCGATGTGGTGTCGCCGGAGTTTCACCCCTCGGTGAAACGCGCCAAGGACATCGCCGCGGCGGCCGTGCTGGTGAGTGCGATTGCGGCGGCGCTGATTGGCGCGCTGACGTTCGCGCCGTACGTGTTGCGCTAGCGCTTTCCTCCCCCGCAAGCGGGGGGGGGAGCGAAGCGAGCCGGAGGGGGTAAGTGCGAGCCCGCCCCTCTGTCATCGCGCTTCGCGCGCTGACAGCTCCCCAGGATCGCGCAGCGATCCCGTTTATTCCGCCGCCTTGTCCGCCGCTTCAAGCTCGGCGTCATGGGCGCTGGGCTCGTACGCCAATAGCTCTCCCGGCTGGCATTGCAGCACGCGGCAGAGCGCGTTCAGCGTCGAGAAGCGGATGGCCTTGGCCTTGCCGGTTTTCAGGATCGAGAGGTTGGCGAGTGTCACGCCCACTTTCTCGCTGAGATCGGTCAGCGACATGCGGCGCTCAAGCAGGATGCGATCGAGGGTGACGCGGATCGCCATCAGATGGTGAGCTCCTGCTCTTCCTTCATGCGCGCGCCTTCGCGGAACACTTCCGCCAGCACGATCAGGATGGCGATCGACATCCAGGTGGAGAAATCGACGTGGAGATCGAAGTCGACATTGGCGCGCTCTGGCACGCCAGTTGCGGCAAACAGGGCCGCGATAGCGCCTAAGAGCACGTAACGCGAGACTTCGATAGCGAGCATAGTGATCCAGATCGCGCGCAGATGCGCTGCATTCTCGCGCCGAAACGGCTCGCCCGAGGTGAAGCTGTCAAACAACCGCCGCAGCCGTCCAACGATGACGAGTCCGCCGACGATCGCCACGCCGCCGATCACAAGGGCTGGCGCCACCACCGGCCAACTGGCGCCGCCGGGATTGGTGTAGCTCAGGTCGAAATCGCTGCCGTCGCCAACCCTGATCTGACCCTCGCCGCCGGTGAGGATGTTGGCGTCGATCCAGCCCGCGGCGATCATCGCCTGGAGGAGGCCGTATCCAAGTGTTGCCAAGACCAGGCCGAACAGCCCGATCCAGAGCACCCACCAAGCGATGGTGAGGGCCACTTTCACCACCGAGGCCACCGAATCTTTTCCGAGCGCTTTCAAGGGTTTTGCCTCTTTCGGGGAACAAGTCTACACAGGTATTATTGATAAACGATATAGACCATCGGGCCAACAGTCAAACAAACGTTGCAAAATGAAGCCTCTCCACGGTCGCCTCGTCGTCGCCAGCCACAATGCCGGGAAAGTCCGCGAGATTGCCGCCTTGCTGGCGCCGCTCGGCGTGGAAGCGGTATCGGCCGCCGAATTGGGGCTGCCTGAACCCGAAGAGACCGAAGCGACCTTCGCCGGCAACGCCGCCCTGAAGGCGCGAACGGCGGCGGCGGCCTCGGGGTGGCCGGCGCTGGCTGATGATTCCGGGCTTGAGGTCTTCGCCCTTGGCGGAGCGCCGGGCGTATT